>CALLCZ010000020.1 GCA_937998645.1 uncultured Gammaproteobacteria bacterium | reverse complement strand
TGATACAGCACGCAGGAAATGACCAGCGCTATCAGTTCATATTGAGCATCCCCGTAGCCGATCGCCCGCAGCATGTAAAACGCTGCCTTGAAAGCATTTATCAGCAATGTGTGAGCTATGCCTATGGTGGGCGCAGCAACGGAAGATTCAGCATGGTTCAGGTCGTTATTGCTGAAGACAGCCGGCGGGCGGAACATGTCGAACAACATATCGCACTGGCGAAAGAATATACGGATAAGGGTTTAGTGGTTCATCACCTTGGTCTGGACGAACAATATGAACTGTTACAAAGCATCCCTGAAAAGCAACGCCTCAAGCTGGGATCGATACTGACAACCCAGCCAAAAGAGCGGTTCTATCGAAAGGGACAGGCGGCCAACCGTAATTTGAGTTATCTGAAGTGCCTTCAGCTCACCGAAGACAGGGACAGGACCCTGTATTACATGGTCGACAGCGATCAGACGTTTGTAGTGAATCGGGAAACGGATTGCGGTGATGAAGCGGTTAATGCGCTGAATTATTTTTACTATATCAACCATATTTTCAGCAACACGCCGACCACCATGCTGACCGGGAAGCTGGTGGGGGACCCGCCTGTTTCACCCTCGGTGATGGCGGTCAATTTTATGGATGATGTGATCGCTTACCTGCAACGACTTGTCGTCATGGCCCCGGCACATGAATGCCAGTTCCACCAGCTATCCGATGCCCCCACCCACGATGCGGCCTACCATGATATGGCCCGGCTGTTTGGCTTCGAGCAACAGACTCGGGCCTGTGCCTATCATTGTCCGCTAACGGGACAGCATAATAATCTTGCCTGTCTGCGTGCTTTTACAGAAAAGCTGAATGCATTTTTTTATGGTGAACACCTGACTCGACAAACCCGTTTCCATTACCGCACAGGCTTCACCGAGACAGTCCCGGCAAGAACCGTCTACCCGGGCAATTACGTCGTCAACTATGACGGTCTGAAATACATCATACCGTTTGGAGACCTGAGATTGAGAATGTCCGGACCCACTGCCGGCCGATTGATCCAGGCCGAGATCGGGGGGCGCTTTGCCTCGGCCAATCTTCCGATGTTGCATACCCGGCATTTACACGATGATGAAGCTGACCAGTTCAGACCGGGTGTAGAGCAGGATGATGAGGCCATCAACCTGGCCGATGAATTCGAGCGCCAGTTTTTTGGCGACCTGATGTTATTCAGCGTGACACGCTTAACAGGCGAGGGCGGTTCTGCTCAGGCGTTCACACTGGAGTCGGTCAGCAAGGCTATCGATGAAACCGAGGATGAATTACTGGTGCTGTATGAAGAAAAGCACCGGGATGTGCAGGACAGAAATGTGCAGCTCAGGCAGCTGCTGAATGACCCGCAACACTGGTGGCATGATGAACCACAGGCAGCGGAGGCATTATCCAGTGTTCAACAATTTATACACAACATCGATGTTAACTTCGGTGCAGCTTCGACTGCGTACCGGCAGATACAGAACCGGCAACATCGAGACCGGCGCAAGCAGCAGATCATCCAGGCTTTACTGGCCTATCGCGAGTCACGCGATGCCTGGGATCAACTGTTCTCTGGCAATTAACTGTAACAGTCAGGTTTTAATCTGAAAGTCAGTGTCACAATATTTCAGTACAGTCAGGAAAGGGTATATAGAAGGCTGTAGAACTTTACTCTCGCAGAGGCGCAGAGTTCGCAGAGGTGACATGTATTTTTTGTAAAGACAGTTTCGTTTTATTCATCTTACTTTGCGTGCCTGGCGCCTTTGCGAGAAATATAAACAATAAATCTCGCCAGGGTGCAAAGCACGCAAAGGTATTCGGGGTAAGAACAAAATAAACAAAGAAGTTATCTGCGCTCTCTGCGCCTCTGCGAGAAAACAGACGATCAGGCTGGTTTATCGTGCAAGTGAAGACATACAGCAACTGTCGGCTTAAGTCTCTTGCTTTACAGTGTCAAGGAATCCCTGGCATTCCCCAGTATTACCTTGCGATACTCGGCATAAGCCTGTTCAGCCCTCGAGATGTGTTGTGCTTCCAGCCTGATTCCGGGGTAGTTGTTCTCTGAAGTTTCGATTTTTCCGCGGCGTATAAGGTCAGAAGAATCCCCTGCGCGTGCTTTTCCTGTCAGGGGGAATGTCTGGTACCGGTCAGACAATGGCGGTGTTAATTCACACCAGCGGGTCAAGGCCTGGAGCAGGTTCTGGCTGTCCGTTTTGATCAGCTCCGCATCAAAATAATAGTACTGAGCCGTATTCATTCGACTGAAATCGGACAGCGACTTCAGGCGCTGAATATAGTAATCGGTGGCCTGGCCCGGATCAGCATAAGGCTCTTCGCCTTGTTTGGACTGAAAAAGATGAATGATGCTTTTCAGGCTGCTCTCGGGAGAACGGATACTCACCAGTATCCTGTTGCCAGAGCCTGCGAGTATGTGCGTATCAAGCACGTAGTCGTTATGAAGCAGTTTATCGAACAGATAGATACTGTCGGGTTTCGGCGTTTCAGTCTGCATATACAGGCGCAACTGCTCATCGAGGTCCGCAGCACTCGAGTAAGACAGGTGCATCTCGTAGTAACCGTTTATTTGTGGGTGGGACCCCAGGATATGGCCGATCAAGCTGCTGTACGCACGCATGTGGCTCAGTAAAAATATGCGTTGATATTGTTGTAGCGGCATCTTGTTCATGGCTATGCAATCGTACAGTCAACTCGCAGGTGGGAACAAACGCGCGGTTATAGCCTGATGAACTCTCGTATCAGTGTCTGTTATCGACCGTATAAGCCCAGCGGGTCATTGGGATCGACGCCCTCCATGAAGGGGATACGCCGGTCACTGTTTGTGACCTGGTAGACCGTGCCCATCCAGTTGCCGACTACCGCTTCAGCGGTATCGTGCCAGGTGTTGTCCAGGCGTTTTGCCACCAGTGACTCGGGAAAATCGGGTATTGCCTCTGCGGACTCCAGCGCGGCCTCCAGTCTGCTGCGATACTCGTTCAGCACAGCCTGTTCCCGCACTTGATAATAATCGTGCGGAAATGGCGGGTAATCGTCGCGCTCGCCGGCTGCATACAGCATCACCTCGCGTTTGAATTCTTTCTGCAGTGAGATCGTGTCGTACTCCGGATGGCCCTGGGAGAAAACCAGGCGCAGCCCGTCCGGGCTGGTCGCAAGGTGTACACCCGCTGTGTCACTTTCGACCAGCACGCGCAATCCTGCAGCATCGAATTGCTGCCGGGTGATGGCGTTCCAGCGCGAATGCGGTACATCGAAGCGTGTATTCACATCGTTGACCAGAGGGTGAGTGTTGTCCCTTACGCGGTGCGCAAACACACCCCAGGTCTTGTCCGGCTGGGGTATGCGTTTCTGTCCATAGTGGAACTGCAGCACGGCATGCGTCGCAAGGCAGGAACACAGCGTCGAGGTGACATTTTCGCTGGCCCAGGCTATCAGGTCTTTCAAGGGCTCCCAGAAGGGTTGATTGTCGAGTTCCGGACCGATTACGTTGGCGCCGGTAACAATCAGGGCATCCAGCCCGTCGGTTTTTATTTTCTCGAGCGGTTCGTAGTATCGCTCGATGTAGGCCTGCGCCTCAGTGCTGCGTTTCAGTTCGGGCAGTGTGAACGGGTGCACGTAAAACTGTGCGATCGGATTGCTTTCGCCCACCAGCCGAAAGAACTGGCGCTCGGTAGCTGACAGGGCAGCATCTGGCATCATGTTCAATAACCCGATGTGGAGCTCACGAATATCCTGGTGCATCGCACGGTTGGCCGGCAACACGCGAATGCCTTCGGCACGCAGTCGGTCGAAACTGGGCAAGTCATTGTGGGCGACCAGTGGCATTTAATTCTCCTTGCTGCTTTGTACGCAAACAGTTGTCAATTTTTCAGGGACCGGTTCGACCAATGGCCATCTCCAGCAGCTCCAGGAAATCGGCTTCGTCGCGCACCTGGGTGACTTCCTGCGAGGTGACTGTATATCCATAAGGTTTGGCGATGGCTTCGTAGCGGGGAATGCGTGAATGAAACAGACGTGGGAACACCCAGCGGGTGAACTCATCGGGATCCATTTCAGCAGCATAGCCCAGATCTTTTTCCTGCAGGTAAATTTCCAGTTGCTCCTTGAGGAAGGCAGGCCGGTAGTAAAGCGGTTTTGGATCGCTTTGCGCACGCGCTATCAGTTTCTGCTCTTCTTCACTATCCGTGACCTGTATGTACAGAATCAACGTGTGCTCGACCAGCAGATCGATGACCGAAGGCTCGTCCAGCTCACACAGGCTACCGCCGACATCGTTCACAAAATGACGGTATCCGTAAATCTCCTTTGATTTATGGATAAACCTGGGTATATCGTGCATGGCGGCAATTTCCGCGTCTCGGTACGCCGCCTGACGCTGGGAGAATTCTTCCAGGGCCACACCGCCGCGCTCGGGGTCACCCAGCTTGCCAACGAAACTCAGTACGGGACCGAGATCATTGACCCTGATGTTGTTGCGGATATAGATCCAGTCGCGCCGCAGCAGGTCGCGCAGAAACGGTATCTGCATGGCCTGTTGCTTGATCAGATCCAGGATGGGCTCGTCAAGATAGCGGGTGCCGATGCGGTAGTCGCCCGAATAGTGGAACCAGTTGTGTCCGCACAGCAGCGTCGACAGGTAGGTCTTGCCGACCCCTGACATGCCCAGCAGGGTTACCTTTTTGTTATTCCAGGCACGAAACTCATCGATGCTGAACTTCACTGCAGTCGCTCCAGTTGGCGTTAAAGCGTTGGATTATGCAGGAATTAAACCTTACAGGCCAGATACAGCCGGGCAAACACGCGGCTGTATTGAATTTGTGCGTGATGTCATGCGATAAGCGGCAGCCGATTTACACCGTTTGATCGGGTTGTAGTCTCTACAATTCAATTACTGTGAGCCTGAACCAAACCAGAACTCGGCGTTCTTTTCCAGGAATTCGTCAAAACGCATGTAGTGCGAACCGTCACAGGAGAAATTCAGGCCAACCATGCCGTTGATAATATTAAGCGAGCCTGCGCGTAAATATACGGTTTCATCGGCAAAACGTAATGCGCGGAACATATTGAATACATCCATAATCCTGCGGGCAGGTACGATTGCGCGTTCAGGGTAGGGGTGTCCGGGATACGCCAGGCAAATATCGGGATCAGTCAGTTCTTCGATACTCAGGATGCGGTAAATAAATGGATCATCGACTGTCCATATCGTGCCTCGACTGCTAGAAAAGTGCAGTTTGCCATGAAAAACACCATGCTCGCACATCAGCTCGTTCATGATCGGGAGTACTTCGTCGAGCCGGCTGTCCATGATGCTGTTTACCCGTTGCTGCAGGAACAGGCCGCTGCGTATGGCCGGATCCCCTTTAATCTGGCGCCAGTCATCGGGTTCCGTGTAACCGCTTTCACTGTGGGGCAGCTCGCGTGTATCAAAGTCGGCACCCAGGTAACCGACATGTTTACCTTTATGGTTGCGGATAACCTGGATTGCGGTCAAAGACGGACGTTTTTTATTTTTACTGATATAGGCTTCGGACAGCTTGAAATCCGTCGTGCCGATGATGCCCTGCATATAGGGTCGATCAGTACGATCGCGGCCGAAGTGAGCATGATCAACGCCATCCCTGGTGATGTTGTCGGTTATCTGTATGCCATCAGCGTTCAATACATAGAGATGTTTGCAATAAGAGAACACCGGAAAGGCGTTGGTCAGCAGTGTTTCCAGCGCTATACGCGAATCAATCACTTCTGCGCACCGTATCGCCAGGTCATGCATGGCCTCGCTCAGTAAGCCGGTCAGCATTTCGCGTTGCATGTTTATGCTTTTCTGGAGGCTGGTTGTTGTCAAAGCAATTTGCTCCTTACAGGGACTGTAATAAATAAATATTGCTGGATTAATGACAATGATTATAACCCGTGTAGCAGCGCAGGCGCGTTTCGGCCTTTCTTTTTCAGGCGCAGGTGTCGATAGATAATTACTATGGGAGTTTTAGTGATAAACAAATTTATCTATTGGATACATGTGACCATAATACTTTCAAGCCGACAGAAAAGCTGTGGCAGTGTTCAGCCCGGTCCGCTTTGCTGTCAGTGAAACTTTACAACAGCTACGAAATAACAGGAGAAAGTCAGATGTTAGAAAATAAACAGGGGCAACGTGTACCCAATGTAGTGTTTAAAACACGCGCTGATGGTGAATTCGTCGATGTCAGCTCTGACGATATCTTCAGCGGTAAAACCGTGGTGGTGTTTTCATTGCCCGGTGCATTTACGCCGACATGTTCTTCGACCCATTTGCCGCGTTTCAATGAACTGGCCGAGGTTTTCAAAAACAACGGTGTCGATGACATCGTATGTATTTCGGTAAACGATGCATTCGTTATGGATGCATGGAAAGAGAATCAGGAAGCCGACAAGGTCACGCTGATACCAGACGGCAACGGTGATTTCACGCGCGGCATGGGAATGCTGGTCGATAAATCCGACATCGGTTTTGGTGAACGTTCATGGCGCTATTCCATGCTGGTAAAAGATGGCGTGATTGAAAAGATGTTCATCGAAGCTGATATGCCCGGCGATCCGTTCGAGGTATCTGATGCCGATACCATGCTGGACTACATCAATGCGGATGCGAGCAAGCCTGCGGCAGTCAGCATTATTACCCGTCCCGGTTGTCCATTCTGTGCGCAGGCGAAACGCATGTTGAGTGCTCATGGTATGGATTATGACGAAATCAGCCTGGGTACGCATGCTGCCGCGCGCTCTGTTCGAGCCATTACCGGCAGGGACACGGTTCCGCAGGTATTCGTCAACAGTGAGCACATCGGCGGTACCGAGGAACTCGAGGCGTATTTTGCACGCCTTGATAACAACAAGGCGAAGCAGGCAGCCTGATAGCGGATGTAAAGCAGCAGCGGGCCGGTTCACTGGCCCGCTGTATCAGGCAAACAAAGCCATTGGAGAAAGACATGAACAAGCAGCATTATGATTTGATTACGATCGGAGCTGGCAGCGGCGGCCTCGCCGTGGCTGAACAGGCTGCCTCGTTTGGAAAAAAGGTCGCCATTATCGAGGCCGGCCATATCGGAGGCACCTGCGTAAATAATGGTTGTGTACCAAAGAAGGTCATGTGGTATGCGGCACAGCTGGCCCATGCAGTCGATGATGCCAGTGCTTTCGGTATCCCTGCTGTTCGAGGCGAAACTGACTGGAACAAGCTGGTCAACGCGCGTGATCAATACATCAGCAATATTAATTATTACTGGAACGGTTACGTCGATGAAAGCGGTATCGATTATATCCAGGGGTGCGCCCGCTTTGTTGATGCCGGCACCGTTAGCGTTAATAACCGCTTATACACAGCGGAGCATATCGTGATAGCAACCGGCAGTCAGCCTGTTGTCCCGCCGGTGCCGGGTGCCGAACTCGGCATTACCTCGGATGGGTTTTTTGAACTGGAACATCAACCACAACGGGTCGCGGTGATCGGTGGTGGCTACATCGGTGTCGAACTCAGTGGCGTGTTGCGTGCTCTGGGCAGCGATGTCAGCATCTTCGCCATGGAAGACCGCTTGCTGGATCGTTTTGATCCCATGATCAGTGAAGTGCTGGCTGAACATATGAAGCTACAGGGGGTACAGGTACATACCTCATTCCAGGTTAATGCCATTACTGGAAGCGGTACGGATTTGAGTGTGCACAGTGTTGATGATCAGAATGTTTCCGGTTTCGACACCGTGATATGGGCGGTGGGCAGGCGTCCTAATACGCGCCAGCTGAACCTTGAAGCAACGGGGGTACTGGTGCAGCCTGACGGTGTGATTCCGGTGGATGATTACAATTTTACCAACATCAGCGGCATCTACGCTCTCGGTGATGTGATCGGCAAATCCAGCCTGACGCCGGTGGCGATCGCGGCTGGCCGCAAGCTGGCAGATCGTCTGTTTAAAAAAATTGTGGACAGCCGGGTCGACTTTGAAACTGTTCCCACGGTGGTTTTTGCACACCCGCCGATTGGTACCATCGGGCTCACTGAAGATCAGGCGCGTCGACGTCATGGTAACAACGTGACCGTCTATACCAGCCGTTTTACACCGATGCGCTACGCACTATCTGCGCAGGGTGCAACGACAGCGATGAAACTGGTGTGTGCGGGTGCTGATGAAAAGCTTGTCGGTATTCATATGATCGGAGATGGTGTCGATGAAATGCTGCAGGGATTCGCTGTTGCTGTGAACATGGGTGCAAGCAAGGCCGATTTCGATCGCACCATTGCCATCCACCCAACCAGTGCCGAGGAACTGGTGACAATGAAAACACCGCAACCGGTTCCTGCAGTTGTCAACGATGTTGATTATGACGAATGGAAGCAGGCAAGTTGAAAAAGGGCAGTCAAGGTGATGAAAGCGTATACGGGCAGGTGGGGTGGATCACTGTATTGTGTAATATCAGAAACGATTATGATCTGACATCAACGGATTACCCGTGTTTAATGCAGGGCCACCGATAGTAACGCGCCTGATAGACAGAGTACGACCACCAGGGTCAGGGTTTTTCGCAGTGGAATATACCAGTCAGGGAATGCCTGCGAAATCTTTACAGTCCGGTCATAGGCGTATAGTGCGATGAATCCGCACAGTAGAACAACTAAAGCCAGGGTGTCAGGCAACAGCAAGGCGATCCAGGCGGTCAGTGCTGGAATGACGCTGGCAATAAAATATTTACCGTGCTGTTGACCGGCTCTCGACATTGCCTGGCCCCAATGTATGGCTCCCATGAAAGACAGGATGATGGCTGCATAAGCAATCAGTATTTGAACGGCATCGGAAATATATGGCAGCGTTATCCAGCTTCCGATGCTGAATGTTATAAACGGAACAAGCCCGGCGTATCCGAGAAATTTTGCAGTTGTTTCGTTACCAGGCAATGGCTTCGTTCTCCCAATCGATGAATGATAATTCGCCGTCAACAGTCTGATTGTTCATAATGCTGACAAGATGTTCTGCGACGAACTCCGTTGTGAACAGGCTGTCCGGGCTTACCGAATGTTGAAAAGGCTTTGATAAAGCGGTGTCTGTTGTGCCCGGATGAAAAGCGATCAGTTTGACGTTCTTTGCCCGTCGTGCATATTCGATTGCCGCGGTTTTTAACAGCATGTTGAGTGCAGCTTTTGATGCGCGGTAGCTGTACCAGCCGCCAGAGCGATTATCATCGATACTGCCTATTCTCGCGCTGAAAACAGAAATAACACAATCAGACTGTCCTTTAACGAGCGTAAGCAATGCTTTTAACCATAGCATGGGTACAATGCTATTGATGGTGAACACTTCCTGTAGATGCTGGAGATTGACGTCTTCTATACGTTTTTCCGGCCAGACATGTTCGTTGTGTAATATTCCGTTACATATGCATACACGGCTTATGGAGTCGGTCAGAATTCTGATTTTTTCACAGGCTTTAACAATGGATGGCTCGGTGTAATCGCATCGTATATAGTGAGTACTGGATTCGCGGCTGTTTTCATCATCAGGAACAGCCTGTCTGCTGATGGCTATGACATGGTCTACCTTGTGATCCTGCCGCCACCTCCTGTACAGGGCAGATCCAAGACCACCGCTGGCGCCGATGATGATTGCAGTCGACTTTGGCATCATTGAATCAAACTCGTTAATGACATAAGAGCATTATTCGGCATAAAACCTGATCGAGGCCAGGCACAGGTCTGCGTGAAATTCCCGGCCGATTCCGACCAGACCGATGCGCTCGAGTTTATCCCGGCGAAACTTCTGCGTCGTTTTGTAAGGCTTGAAACTCGTAAATGGAAACCTGATTTTTTGCCAGTCTTTGGTTGCCGTGAAGCTGGAACGATAGGATTGCCATGGAAACCACAGGCCGGCAGTTCGAAGGTGCATATTGTAGAGTTCATTGTTTCCCGCTACTTCGATTTCAATGCCTGTATAGGCCGAGGCATCAAGATGTTCCTGACTTGATAATGACAGGGCTATTTGCACAAAACCGCCGTTGTTCTCCGTTGAGACGTCGCCTTGCATTCGCAGGCAGTCTCTACCTTCAAAAGTATCCAGCGATAAGTTACCACTGGATACCCCACCCATGACTGTATCGGTGAATAGTCGCCATTCGAGTCCCAGGTTGGAGTTCAAATCGCCACTCGTTCGATCGTCGATGACTAATTCAATTGCATGCACGCTGTTTATTACTCCGGAGCTCATCATCAGGCCAATCAGCAGTGTGGTGATGCTGTAAAGTTTATATTTCATAAAACACATCTTCAGTGAATACATCAGCTTATAACCTGACGCCATCCAGCTTGATCACTTAGCTCAGCGCTATCGGTACGCACCGGGGTCACTGCATGTATCACCGTTCCCGGATGTCCAGCTTGTATGCCTTTACACCGGCAAGATGTGAAACTGCAGCTATGCGACAAGCGCCTGCTTTTCTATCAGTTTTTGTGATCATGCGTAGATTGTTCCGTAAATGTCCATTAGTTGTATGTGCGAAATCTTGACAAGGGGCCAAATAATGCTTATTGTCCTAGACAAATTACTACATTTTGGCTTGTGTATCAACTGCAAGAAATAGCATGAACATTTTGAAGAACGCGATAATGAGACAGGAAGACAGCCGCATATTCCTTGCGGTTGTTGGTGTACTGACAGTTTACCTGGCAGTTTTGCCTGCGATGGGGCTATTCATAGCCATTTGATTTGTGATGTTAGCCAGGCGCCACCGATATAAACAAAAGCCAGACAGGGGAGCTGATGAGTCGCAGGCGCATCATCTTCACCGAATAATGCGATAACCTCTATGCTTTTATGCCATAGCCAACATCATTCAAATTCTTGTTATGAATATATTTGTTCTGGACACCAACATTGAAACCTGTGCACGTTATCACTGTGACAAGCACGTGGTAAAAATGATACTGGAGAGCGTGCAGATGTTGTGTACTGCGCTGAATAAAAAGGGATTCATAACGCCCTATAAATCAACGCATCAAAAACACCCCTGTGTACTCTGGGTTGAAGCATCATATGATAATTTTACCTGGCTGAAAAATCTGGCCCTGGCACTGAACGAAGAATACCGGTTTCGGTTTGATAAACAGACGGATCATAAATCGATTGGGGTACTTGATGAAATTTCCGCTTATCGTTATGAAAGCAGGGGCATCACCGAGTTTGCGCAGGCCATGCCGAATGAATATAAGGTAGCGGGCGCGGCAGTTGAGGCCTATCGAAAATTTTATCTTGGGGAAAAGTTACGCTTTGCTCGATGGACTAAACGAAGCGTCCCGGAGTGGGCGCGTAATACCGAGATGGGTGATCCAGTCAAAGCTGATAATGATCAAATAGACAGGACCGAAAATTCAGGATCGGTGTAAAGCTCGATATGCTCATCCATTGAACAATAAATTCAGGTGAGATTTACTTTATCACTGCTTGTCACATTATGACGATTAAACTATCAGCCTGGAATGCTGTTAAACAACCAGGAGAATAACAATGAACGGGGTTGACCCTTACGCCTACATGCAACAGGTTGCTGTGCGCATGAATGAACTCACGAGCAGGAATGAAATCGAAACCGTGCTCGACGAACTTGAATACCTGTTCGAAGTCATTCCTCCGGACATGCAGGATAATGCCGAAAAACTCATTTCCATGCTGCGAGAAAAGCTCGTTAATGCCAGCTGAGCTTAATACTGAAAACGAAGCCGGCTTCGTGCGTGAATATGCGATACGGCGCGTGAATCCGTTTCTCGGTGTGCTGCAGGTCATCGAAAATGCCGGTGGCCGTGCTATCAGCGCGAATGGCGTGGTCTGGGACATCGAGGTTCGTACAGAACACGTCGGTGGCTGGGGCAGCCTGAATCGAAACAACAGGCAGGCAGCCTATTATCGTTACGGCCTGTGGTCTTTGGAAGACGGCCTGGTGAGCCGGCCTCTGGCGCCACACCTTGACAGCGACCCACTCACCAGGCAGTGTAACGCGCTGATCGATTGTATCTGTGAACGTTTGCCGCAACTGCCATTCAAGCTCGAGGACAACCAGGAGCTGTGGCTGTTTGACAGCGATGACCGGCTGCCACTGGCGCTGCTGGCTTCGGTTACAGCCGAGAGCAAACGCCCTTCACCCGAACCGAAATACTGGTCATCGTGTATCGGTGGTATCGGCGTACCCAGCCAGCGCAGGTTTCCCGCTGCGAGCGAGCTTGAAGAACAGGTGAAGCAACGTGCGGGTTTCAACATTCACAAGCACTGGGTGATACGGCAGGACGACAACAGCGGCATCATCGAGACCAGCGGAACCCGCATTGATGCCGAGGCATTGCCGGCTTTTCTTGTCACTGAAGACTGGCCTGAAGCCGAACAGTCAACGCGGGTGCGTAAGTATCTCGAGTGGATCTCACCTTCCTTGCTGACGCTGCAACGCCTGAGCGAGAATGAGCGAGTGCAGATGGAAAAAAGCCTGAGCATACAGGCGATATCGGTGGAGCACCACAGGCACCTGTATCCTGAAATCATCGATGAAAAGCACCTCACTGCGGCAAGAGTGCAGTGTCGATTACTGAAAAGTAGTGGATAGTCAAGACAAACGAACTCAGAGAAAACTTAGTCAAGTATTAGAGTTAATTGTTAACTGACCCTTTGCTGTTGTTTGATTTACAATAGCCATCACGATAAAACATATAAGCCCGGAGTATTGAATGAATGACAATCTAATGATACTGCCCGCAAAAGAAACTGCAAAGATTCGGCTGATTCAAATACCTGATGATTTTGAACAGCATGAAGCTTTTCGTTACGTTACCGGCCTGATCGCCAAAGCGGAAGAAAATCCGGACTATACCTGGGATGATATTCTAGACTTGCTGGAGGAAAGAGGTTTCGAGTCTGTTGATTTCGTGCTGGGTCCTTCGCTGGATTAGTCGTATTGGTTCAATACCCGAAATCGCAAGCAAATGGAGTCATTGTGTTAACCCTCAGAAGTACTGATTAACAAATAACCCCTCCATTTTTCGCGCGGGTGTAGTTCAATGGTAGAACTTCAGCTTCCCAAGCTGACTACGTGGGTTCGATTCCCATCACCCGCTCCAACTACTAGCCCGCATTTCTCACCAGGATCACGGGAGCAGGCGCAGGATTCGTGCACGTAAGCGCCGCTCTGGAGCGAAAAGCGTAGCAGTAGCTACGGTTTGAGTGAAGAGCAAGCTTACGTGCACGAAGACCAGCCTGAACCGT
>CALLCZ010000019.1 GCA_937998645.1 uncultured Gammaproteobacteria bacterium | reverse complement strand
GTGGTATAACTATCGTTACTGCATGTCCAGCCGGTGTGACAGAAGACATCACCGCCTGTGGCCTCTGGTGAACCAAAACCGCCATTCTGCAGCAGCTCGACATCGGGCACTACAAAAAAGGTCGGCGCCAGAAAGAAGTTGTCCAGCACGGAACGATATGCTTTTCTGGCCTGATCACGGGTAGTCGGACTACCACTTTCTCCATACACCTCATGAAGTGATACAGCGGTGTAATACTGGTTTTCACCCTGTAAGCCGACACCCCTGGCCAGTGCTGTTGCCCACAGGTAATATCTCGATTTCGCGGAAGGCGCCTCATTAGCCAGATCGAACTTGTTGTCTTCTGTAACTGCCACGCTAACGTACGGATTTTCAGGGTTATCCAGCACACAATCTTCTGGAAATACTCCCTCATCTTCACAGCGGAAGTTCAGGACAGAGTCCACCGGTAATTGAACAGTGTTCTGGATCTGACCACCATCGATTTCATCACAACCAGCCGTCATCAGAATCACGGGTGCCATGAGCATCAGTAGCGCAAGCATGTTCATATATTGCTTTGCATAGTCTTGTATTTTCATAATTATTACCCTGACATTACCCGCTTAAACGCTAGAACATGAATGTCACATAAGCGCTGACTTCGAACATCCAGTCGTTTTTTCCATCCAGGTACTCGTCATCCGGCGATTGATCATCCAGTGTTCTGGCCAGTCCCCTGACTCCCCATTTGCTTGTCGCCCCCCGGGGATCAGACCAGTTCAACGGCCCCATCAAAACCGAGTAATCGAGCATGACCTGCCACGGATAGGTTTGATTGAACTGGCGATAGAAGTCATAGGGCCCCCAGGCATCCTTGTAGACCCATCCCTCAATCATATGATTGATGGGCAGCAGGAACTTGCCCTCAGCCTTGTAGAATTCCCTTGTAGGCCCCTCTGCAGTACCCGTGGATTGCTGGAAACCGCCTTCCAGGCGCAGGACTGTTTTGGTGCCGGCTTCAGAGTTAAAGACCATCCTGCTCGACACCCGCCAGACATCTTCTGCCGGCAGACCCTCACCAAATGCCGCATTGGTTCCTGCAGGCCTGAAGAAAAACTGATTTGAATCTGTAGCGGAAGGGTAACTCGTGTAATTAGCACCCAGGTTGAAGGCAAAATCGGCATCCTCACGATAGTCATTGTCCCATTCATAGAACTGGGTTGCAGGTGTCGGGTCGTAAGTGAAAAATATCTCGCCAGACCTGGCCTCCCTGTTATCCAGCACCGCGAAAGGATCATCATCACGGTTACGCGGTGATATGCCGGTATTTAAGGTCACTCCGTTGGTAGAAATGCATCTATTATCTCCTGTAAGATTTGCAGGATCCGGGCATGATGGGTTTGCGTCGACCAGGTTGTCGCGATAAAGAACACGCGGGAAAATCGTTATCGTACCCAGGTTCATCTGGATGCCGGCATCGATTTCCTTTTTATTGCCGTATTGCGAGTAAGGCAGATCCGTATGAATGATCAGGCTGTTCTGATTATAGCCATACTCCTTGTCGAGAGGATCACCGCCATCGGCAACCAGGCCGCCGTAATCCATTCCTACATAAGCGCGTGATGAACCGATATCAAATCCGAGTTTCGCCTTGATCCCGAGCGTATCCTCGAACTTGATTTCATCGACAATGATATTGCCGTTCTCGTATCGATTATACTTATCGCCAATTTTTTCCGTGCTGGCCATGATGCCGCCAAGCTCGAGGGTTGCACCGCCAAAATTAGTCCTCGAATACAGGGTCGTCTGCCGCGTCTGGATAGCAACAGCAGTCCCTGGTGCTTGTGACTGATCATCCCTTCGAGCGACATCCTCGGAATGAATAAATGCCATTTTATTTCTGCCAAGATCAAACTCGTACTTCAGCATGGCTTTCGGGTTGGCACCCCAGTAGACTTCAGGCCCCATCAGGAATTTCAAGCCATCAAGGTATTCCTTGCCCTGGAACTCCAGTCCATAAGGCGCTTTGGAATTCCAGATATCCTGACCTTTCATGTCCGTGGTTTCTCTCAGCAGGCCATAGAAGTCGCCTTCATGCCCCCAGTGATAGCGCGGCACATGGTAAAAAGTCTCCAAATCATAGATTTTTGCTGTATAGGTGCCGTCGTAATCATAAATCTCGATACGTTCATTATCAGTAATCGTCTTCTCAAAGACCAGAATGCCGTCCTGGTCTTCCCCGGTCGTTACCACCTCGAATGAACTGCACCGGTCTCCATACTTGAATTCCATAATCCTGTCTGGGCAATTGCCAAGAAGGTTTATCGAAAACTGGCCGGAGATATTCTTGGTCGGATTGAACGCGAAATCGACAAACACTCTCTGCGCATTTGAATTTTCAACACCATTCTCACCCTCTTCCTCGATATCACTGGAAAAGCCATTTCCCAAAAACTCCATTTCAAGACTGCCGCCTGTCAACTCGAATTTCTTTTTCTCCTTGCTTTCGCTCTTGAGTCCACGCACGTCTGCTTTCAAAGCGTGAATGTCCATATCGATATTCTGAATTTCCGTATTAATTGCGTCCGTCTTGTATTTATAGGGATCGATACGCCATACTTCCGTTAACACATCGTAGGCCATACGAGGTACGGCCTCGTAAACGCCATCAGAGTTCGCCGTACCCAGACTGGCAATCCCCCACCACTCCTCGTTCATATTATTTTGCCCTTCGACATAGTCGTAGGTATAGCCACCATTGGCCCATGAGGCATTGCGGTCGTGTTTATCGAGATTTTCCGTCTGCTTGTACTTCCACCATTCATCACGCCATTCGAATACGAAGCCGCCGATTGAATTGCCAATCCGACCGTTACCATGACTCTGGCTATACATTTCCTGCCACTGACCTTTGAGGAAGCTGGCCTGTGCAGCCTGGTCTTCTGCGTAGTTTTTTGAATTGAACGCATCGGCGCCGAATTCAAAGAACAGGATGGGCAGATCAAGCTTTTCATCAACATCTTTCCACAGCGCGCCAAAGCTGATGCCGCGATAGATATTCGTGCCCAGTACATCCAGTTCCGTAACGTATTGCTTGATCAGATCGATATACTGGATATCGCCGTTCACAATAGAGTACGGACGGCTTGAGTCGATGGCCTTACCCGCGGTGATAATTTCGTTGTACAGGCTGTATAAATACTTCGCTTTCTCTGCCTGCTTTTCACCCTCCGGCAAATTTTCTATTTCAAAACTGGCCGACCACTCCAGGCCGTAATTGCTCTCGTTTCCGAGCGCAAACATCAGTACACCGGGTGTGTTTTTAAATCTTTGAACAATCTCGAGCACTTCTTCTTTCAGGGCAGCGCGTGTCCTCGGGTCGGAATAGTCAGTCTGTGGTTTCCATACACCATCAATCATTGCACCGTATCGACCCATCAGGGGGTTGACCGCAGTCATGATGCCGTATTCTTCGTAGATATAAGTCACCCACTTTGGCGGGATTGTGCTGAATGCACGGATACTATTGATATTGGCTTTTTTCATCAGACCGAAATCATGATCGAGCACTTTCCTGATGAATTCGTCTGACTTGCCCCACAGGTTGTAGCTATAGTTTTCGCCCCTTGGCGAATAACCCCAGACGACGCCTTTGACATAGTAATCCTTACCATCGACCAGAAGCTTCCAGCCACTATCGTCCCGGTAAGTGGTGACTTTTTGCGCGTCCTGGGCATGGACATTGAATGGAGTAAAGATAATGAGCAAGGCTATAAAAATGCTGGTGAATTTCTCTACCAATTTCATATTTACTGATTTCACCATTATTCCACCTCTACCATTCATACTTGCTTATACAAATACCGTTCATCAGTTAATTCGCAAATAAGCATTCGTTTCATACATTTATATAGGTGCTATATAGCAGTTTGCATAAAACACCGGGGCTTGTCAATGAATAATCACCTTGACTGCATATTACCCATCTCGATAAATAATAATCTTTATTTTCAATTGCTTAACAATTTTTTCTGACTTTTAAACTGCAGTTATTGTGATCAGCACTATTTCTTCATATCCATATTTTTATTAACGTATTGATTCGGCATCCAGATCACCCAACAGACAGATTTCATCTGTTCGTTTACAGCTGCACCCTTACGGTCTGCAATGCATTCGCATCGATAGTGACGGCAGCGAACTGACTGCCGATCTGCAACTGGTAATCAACCTGTTTTTTTGTCGTATTCAAAACCTGTACACTCAGTAACCTGTCGTCATTGAGTGATGCGCTGGCATGAATGGCATCATCATGTAATTTATCCAGAACACAGCTCACCTCAACGGCTCTATCACCCGGACGGATTGTTCTACTGAACTGAGACAGCACATAAAAAACGGGAGTGTAATAAACATAAGCCGTCTCCGTATCTATCATTATTGGCGCGGCACAGAAATTACCGACATGATTCGGGCCACCGTCTTTGTCTAAAACAATATTCCAGTCTATCCAGCCCGACACCCAGTGATTCAAACTGACAATGATATCTCTCGCGTAACGATGCACCGGGGTATAGACAGGATGATCTTCAGTATTGACGCCTTCCCAGGTTGCAGAATACGCCCAGTCAGTCGCATTGTCGTTCCACCAGAATGAATCATTATCGAACCAGCCGGATTCTTTAAATCGCACGGGGTCAGTGACACCTGGCGGCGCATCCTTGCCTAAATCATCGACTGTTCCTTCGGTGTGAATGATTTCATATAGTGGAAATGTATTATGTACACGCTCAAAAACATCTTCATAGACTTTGAAAGTACTCTCATACCAGTGGACTGCAGCACCATAAAGATACTTAGAGGTTTCATCATCGTTATAAAGCAGCTGCGCCCAATGCTCCAGGCCATGCCTGTTATGGTCATAGACCAACAGTTTCACATCAGCATAATTACTGTTATGCAGTGCAGGGCCTAAATGATGCTTGATAAAATCGTTCTGTGATTCAGCAGAAAAATGCATACTTTCCCACTGCCCGTTGTTTCCACCAGGTTCATTCACAGGTGTAATACCCCAGATATTTACACCCTGGTTTTTATAGTGCTCAAGATACATGATGAGATAATTAGCATAATATTTTTCGTATCCTTTTTTTAAAATCCCACCGGTACCGTGATAATTATTTTCCTCACTGCCTGGGATATACCAGTCCTCAATATCTTTCATCCAGGCGGGCGCAGTCCATGCAGAAGCGATAATTTTCAGGTCAGCATCATGCTGTTGCTGTTTTATCGCATGCGCCTGTTTGATCATCGGTAACACGTCGAATTCCGCATCCTGAATTCCCGGGTATTGTTGCTTGCTGAAACCGTCATGATCGGGTGCAACAGAAAAATGGACCAGATCTTTATCATCATTAACGTCATCGTATGAAAACTTTCCTTCGACTGAAAAGTCAGCAGCACCGATTACGGTTCTGGCTAATGAAAAATTCGCCCCCTCCTCACTATAGATGCGGTTCATCACCTCCTGCCGTTTTTCTTTGCTGAGGTGTGCCAGCACGAATGCCGCTGATTCAGTAAATGAAGTACCTATGCCATGAAGCGTTTGTTTAACGACATCCGGGCGAACATGAATGACGTTCCCTTCAGCCTCTCCAAAGATAAATTCAACATTATCTTTACTGGCTAGCCTGTCTCCCCTCTCTGATGTCAGCAGAATTTCAGATGTCGATGTCAGGTTGTAATCAGTGTCACTGATATCAAGCATCCCGCCGGTTCCAGAAATTAACGTAACAGCAGTTACCAACATAAACATAATAATCTTGTTTTTCAGAGATCACACTAAGCAGTGCCGCTATCAATTGCAGTTTCAGCGTTGTCAAGCTCACCGCCAGGAGGCGCCCGACCATTAACTGCAGGTTCGCCACGACGCTCCTCCAGTTTCAACCTGATTTCGTGTGCCATTTCTTCGGTAATCGGGAAGGCATACACTGCCCATATCGCAAGCGCGGAGCTTACCAAAGGAACAGCCACATCAAACAGACGCATCAGAAAGATAGCGCGCTCGGTTTGATTGCCATTCAGCTCAACATCAAAACCGGTCGCATTGAGCAAAAAACCACCCCCGGCCAGCGCTAATGCCATGCCGAGCTTTACGACCCACCAGTAAATCGAACCGAACATACCCTCGCGCCTTTGGTAGGTTTCGAGTTCGTCCAGATCACAGACATCAGCGATCATCGAACCCATCAAGGTGAATAATGCGCCCAGACCAAATGCCATAAATGGCGCAGGCACTAACAGCAACCACGGAATTTCCGGGTTGTAACAGAACCACTTCAGGGCATAACCAAACATGGAAATACCAATCGCGATAAAGAAGGTTCTTCTTTTGCCTATTTTTGTCGATAACCAGGTCACCAGGAAAATCACGCAGAACGTTGAGACCGCTCCGACTGTACCAGACCAGCCGGCATATTCCGCGCCCAGCTCCTGGTCACCGCCAAATACATAATAAATAATCACATAAAACTGAAAGGATGAAACCAGCATGAAGCCATTGAAAACGAGAAAGGTCGCTGCGCATAATTTCAGGAATGGGCCGACTTTCAATGTTGCGATAAAGCCGTTAAAAAAATCAATAATATTTTTCTTGATAGCCTGTACTGCTGAATCAACTTGTTCACCCTCTGTTGCAAGCTCTTCTCTAGGTGGCGGATGCTTAAAACGTTCACGTAAAAATATCGCGGGTAGAATGCCAATTGCTATCACTAAAACAGCGATACCGATTGCAAGATAGGATGCACCATCGACCATATCGTCAAAATAATCTGCCTGCATCATCAGCAGGAACCATGGCGAGACCACGTAGGCCAGCTGGCCCATGAAATTTTGCACCCCCATGAGCCTGGTGCGCTCGTGGTAGTCAGGCGTTAATTCATATCCCAGTGCTACCCATGGCGTAGCGAACACGGTATAGCCCAGGTAGAAAATGAACGAGCCGATCAAAAAGAACCAGAAATAATAGTTTTCACTTTGCCCCCTGGGTAACTGCCACAACAGAGCAAAAACCACACCCGCAATTATCGCCCCTATGAAGATATAGGGCCGTCTTCTGCCCCAGCGGGAACGGGTATGGTCGGAGATGTAACCCATTAATGGATCAGTGATGGCGTCTGTCAGGCGTGGCAAGGCACCGAGTAAGCCGACCAGCGCAGGATTCATACCCAACCCAAGATTGAGTACGATGACCATGCCCCCTATGGCAGCAGCCAGCAGGTTATTTACAAACGCTCCAAAACCATAGATCACCTTGTGCGGCAGAGAAATCCGATCTTCCGGTGCGGTTTTGTAATGCTTCATAGCTGCCACGTGATTTCTACTCCAGTGATGAATTCTCAATTACATTTAATTGAACACAGTTATCAGTGACATATCTCAGGGTACTGTTGTAACAATAATATCGCCTTGTTAAAAAATGTCTTCAGCACCCCTGCCCGCTAATCAGTAATGGCTCTGATGTCTAAGGTGTAGTGACAGTCAGGCTGGCGTTATCCAGGAAAATAGCACCAGCACTTGAGGTTGATGCCTCTAAAATATGTATCAGCTGGATTCTGGCCGACGCAGTACCCACAGGCATTACTGCCGAAACATCCATCCGGGTCCAGTCGAAATCATTGCCGCCATCCGTACCAGCCAGCACATAGTCGAACGTGCCACCGACAATTGCATCACTCCCCGCACTGACCTGTGCGAGGGGATCAAAGCCACCGCTGATGTTGTTGCCACCGGAATCAAGCGCAAATATCTGCAACAAAAAGATATTATTGAAATTGTCACCGTTCCAGTTCATGGCAAATACCTGTGCATCAACAGTGTCGCCCGGATTTGCCACCACATCCTGAAAGGACCCTGCATCACCGCTGAACTGTTTCAGTACCTGGTTTCCATCTAACGCAAGAGGGCTCAGGATACTGCCTCCTGGTGTAAAAAGGTTGCTGGCTACGGCATTACAATTAAAGGAACCCCAACCGGGCATGAAATCTCCACCACAATTGTTAAATACATCGCCACCTGATGCGTCAGGCGACTCAAAACTTTCGTTCGTCAGCAGGTTGGGACCAGCGGGAGCCTGGCTCTTTACGAAGTGGATATCATCAAAATACAGCGGGCCGAATACCAGTGGTGTCTCTACACCCGCAACTGACGAGGCATTCCAGAATCCCAGGTAAGTCAAATTGGTCAGGTCCAGGCCCTGCGTAACAAAATCATTCAATGGTATCTCGTAGACCATCCAGTCATTTGCAGCTGGCGTCGCCGTGTAATTTGACAGAAACACCGAAGGACCGGGTATCGTCCCATCGCCGTCCTCAAGCTGCACCTTCAGGTCCGCAAAACCGGGTACGCTCGAAGTATTGATGCCGAATTTCAACGTCGCGTAGGCCGAGATATCCTGACCCTCACCCGGACCCGGATCAGGAGGATATACTGCCGAGCCGAAATTGAAGACGATGCCGCCGTAGTCCGCTCCGGAATTCAGGAAGAGTGCCTGCAACGAGAAACTGCCATCCAGTGGTATCACCCCCGTACTGAACTCGTTAGGCTCGGTAGAATTACCTCCAAACTCGGCCGCATCAATAATCTGAACGTAAGGCAAAGTCGGATTGGTGTTGGTCTCCGAATACACACCAAGCGTATTGTCCGAAGGGGTCGAACCTCCACCGATCGTATAGGTGCCGTCTCCTCCGATAAGCTGGTATACCCTGACATAATCAACCAGCATGGTCTGTGGCCATGTTTCACTTCCATCAGGTGGTAGATTATTGCTACCAAGCGTTCCACCCATTGCCACGTTGAGTATCACGAAGAACTCTTTCAGGAATTCATCCATGTTGGCCGGGTCTATCGCCAGGTTGAAATACTCGATGCCATCGATTTTCCCGACGATGCCATTGGCATCCCACTCCGCCGAGAAAACATGGAAATCATCGCCAAGTGATTCAGCAAATGTTCTGAATTGAGATATAAATGTCCAGCCTTCACTTCCCGGAAAACACACATCCGGTGTAGCCGGGTTTTGCCTGGTTTCATCGCACCAGTGCATTGTGAAATGTGTCGTGAATTCATCCGAGAATGCGTTGTGCATTTCCATCACATCGATTTCACCTGAGAACGGCCATCCTATATCCGGGAAATTAGCACCCAGCATCCAGAATGCCGGCCATGCACCGTTGCCAACCGCAGGTTTAATCCTGGCTTCAATCTTGCCGTATTTGAAGCTGAATCTGTCGAGTGTATTGATCCTGGCGGAAGTGATCGTTCCGTCGCGTACGCCACAAACCGGAGCCGTTGGGCAATCAGCAGTAATCACCAGGTTGCCGTTCTGCAGCTTCACATTGTCCGGAGAATCCGTATACAACTGCCACTCGTTATTGCCCCAGCCATCGTTATTGGGGCCGTAACCGGTCTCCAGTAGCCAGTTAGTCGGTGACGGTGCAGACCCCTCGTTGAATTCGTCCGTCCATATCAATTCATAACCGGGTTCGCCGATCTGGGGATAACCCGGGAACAGCCAGATAAAGGTATCGGTACCGCCCAAATTAACGTAGGTCACATAGAAGCTATCCAGTGCCGCCGTTTCACTAACAACCGTATTGCCCGGAGCGATGGTATCGACGACCGATGTGACTGCTGCGGTGAATTCCGTCGATGAGAGATTAAAGTCCAGTGTTTGTCCGACTGCGGCTGCCTGAGTCGCTGCACTGATGGTGATGCCATTGGCATGGAACTCATCTTCATCGATACTTTGTAAGAAGACCAGTAGATTGATTGCCGACTGATTGGTCGGATCAAAACTGCCCGTGAGTTCTACGGGTGTAATGATCGCTGCGCCTTTCACGGTGCCCAGTACGATATCACCAATAGAGAAAGTCACCATTTCGCCTTCTTGATACTGAAACTCGCCAAGGGCATTGGTGACACCTGACTGCGTCGCCGTCTGGAAAGTCACACCTTCCACAGGTGAGTCCAGCAGAACGCCTGTCAATACGGGCTCAACTGGAATGCCTTTGACGAAGTGAATATCATCCAGGTATAACTGACCAAACGTCAGAAGCCCACCTGCATCCTGTGCATTCCAGAAACCCAGGTAAACGATGTTCGTCAGATCCAGTAGTGGGTTCGTGGTAGTAAAATCAGCCAGCGGTATTTCATAGATATCCCAGTTGCTGCCCGGACCCTGGTTCGGTGTTGATGTGTAACCCGACAGGTTTACAGCGGAAGACTCTGTGCCATCTTCCAGCTGCAGCACCAGGTCAGCAAAACCAGACATACTTGAGCTATCGATACCGAACTTCAGCGTCTCGTAGTCCGTCAGGTCGACGCCGGACACGACCGGCGCGCCAGTCGTCAGACTGGCATCATCCCACCACAGCGAACCCGCATTGGATGTTGAAGGCTCCAGGATATGTATCATCTGGAGTCTTGCCTGTGCTGTGCCGGCTGGCGCTACCGCCGAAACTTCCATGAGTGTCCAGTCAGTGAGTTCGCCTCCATCCTGGGGTGAAAGCACATAATCCGGCGTGCCGCCAACGGCAGGCGCAGCCGCGACAACCTGGGCAAACGGGGTGAAACCACCGCTGATGTTATTTCCAGCCGCATCGAGGAAAAAGATTTGCAGCAGTCCGACGTTGTTGAACGCATCACCGCTCCAGCTCATCGCA
>CALLCZ010000018.1 GCA_937998645.1 uncultured Gammaproteobacteria bacterium | reverse complement strand
AGCAGGATCTCTTCCGGATTGTTGATGATTGCATCCGCTCCCCAGGTATACACGTCATCATCAGCTTCTATATAACCGTAATTCGCCACAAGCGTTTTCATGCCGGCATTTTTTCCGGCTTCTATATCTCTTCTGGCATCGCCCACATACATGCACTCATCAGATTTCGAACTGGCTTCATCGCAGGCGTGATGCATGGGATCGGGGTGAGGCTTGCTGTTTTCCGTGGTGTCTCCGCTGACGACTGTTGCTGCACGCTGCAGCAGTTGCAGGTGATCCATCAGGGGCAATGTCAGCCAGCCTGGTTTATTGGTTACCACACCCCAGTTCAGGCCGTTACGTTCTATATGATTCAGCACCTGCTCGATACCCTTGAAAGGCGATGAGTCGATGCAGATATTGTGATGGTAGATTTCGAGATAACGTTGCTTCAGATACTGAAGTCTTTGTTCATCTTTGACGTCACCAAATGCCAGCTTGAGCAGCGCGATGCTGCCGTTGGAGACAACAGGACGCACCTGTGCATAGGGTAGAACCGGTTGGTTTTCCTCCCTGCACAGCGTATCGAGTGCAGCGGCCATGTCGGGTGCGGTATCGATCAGGGTCCCGTCGAGGTCAAATAAAACAGTTTTGATGACGGACACTTTATGCTGGCTTTATGTAATGCATCATATAGTTCACATCAACATTATTACTGGTGCGATACATGCCGGTGAGCGGATTGTAGCTAATGCCCTGGATATCTATCACATCCAGGCCGGTTTCACGGCACCAGACATCAAGTTCTGAAGGACGAATGAACTTGCTGTAGTCGTGGGTGCCTGGAGGCAGCATTTTCATCAGGTATTCAGCACCGATGATGGCAAACAAAAATGATTTGGGGTTGCGGTTAATGGTGGAAAAGTAAATCGAGCCACCGGGTTTCACCAGCTGCTTGCATGCATTGATGACGGATGAGGGGTCGGGAACATGCTCGAGCATTTCCATGCAGGTCACGATATCGAATGATTCTGCATTTGATGCCGCCAGGTCTTCGACTGTGATCTGCTGATAATCGATGTCCAGGTCAGACTCCATGGCATGCAGGCGTGCGACTGACAGTGGAGCCTTGCCCATATCGGTTCCGGTCACATCGGCGCCGCACTCTGCCATACTTTCGCACAGAATGCCCCCGCCGCAGCCTACATCGAGTACGCGTTTGCCGGCTAGCGGGCTGCCTGTGTTAATAAAATTAAGTCTGAGCGGGTTGATTTCATGCAGTGGCTTGAAATCACCATGCCTGTCCCACCAGCGCGAGGCCAGTTCTTCAAACTTTCTGATCTCGCCAGGATCAACATTGGCTTTTGTTTTCATCATGTCTGCTATTTTACGATGATATGACTTAATCTTCAGAACCGATTTTACGGCTCCACTCATGTGACTGATGGCGAATACTGGCTTCATCCATGCTGGTCAGGACGCGATTTTTCAGTACATGCCTGCCGGCGACCCACACATCGGATACCTGCTCACGGCAGCAACTGTATACAAGATGAGAAACCGGGTCGTAAAGCGGCGTTGTTTCGATGTGGTCCATATTGATAGCAACGATATCTGCCTGCTTGCCTGCTTCGAGCGAACCGACTTTACTGTCGATGCCCAGGGCCCTGGCGCCATTGATGGTGGCCATTCTCAGTGCTGCAGATGCGGGCAGGGCGGTAGGGTCTGCGGCTACACCCTTGGCGACAAGTGCAGCACAGCGCATTTCACCCAGCATGTCCAGGTCATTGTTGCTGGCGGCACCATCGGTACCGAGCGCGACGTTGATGCCGCGATCCTGTAACTCGGATACCGGGCAGAAACCGCTGGCCAGTTTCAGGTTGGATTCCGGGCAGTGAACAATATGACATCCACTGTCCACCAGACTGTCTATTTCATTTTGTTCCAGTTGCGTCATGTGTACAGCGAGTAACGAAGGGCCCACAAGACCGAGGTCGAAAAGCCTTTGCAATGGTCTCATGCCGGTTTTTTCCACCGATTCTTCGACCTCATGTGCAGTCTCATGAATGTGCATGGTGATCGGGAGATCCATTTCGTGGGCAAAGCTGCGGATTTTTTCCAGCGGCTGGTCTGAAACCGTGTAGGGCGCATGTGGCGCAAAAGTGGTAGTTATAAGATCGTCGTTGCGAAAGCTGTCATGTACAGCGATACCTTTATCTATGTATTCATCCGCATTCCCCGCCCATACGGTGGGGAAATCGATCACGATCAGTCCGATGCATGCCCGTATGCCAGCGTTCTTTGCCGCGCGGGCAGTGATGTCCGGAAAAAAATACATGTCATTGAAACAGGTGGTCCCGCTGCGCAGCATTTCGGCAACTGCCAGTTCGGTGCCGCACTGAACAAAATCCTCATTGACCCATTTCGATTCGGCCGGCCAGATATGGTTTTGCAGCCAGTCCATCAGTGCAATGTCATCTGAAAGCCCCCGAAACAGGCTCATTGCGGCATGTGTGTGCGCATTGATCAGGCCCGGAATCAATGCATGTTGTGTATAGTCCTGTTCCACTGTAGCCTGGTAACCGGTTTTTGCGGTTTCAGTCGGGAGGATCTCGAGAATACGGTCTTCGTGTATAGCAATGCTGTGGTTCACCAGGCACGGGTCGCCCTCACTCACAGGAAGTATCCATCTCGCATGCAACAGGGTATCGATGTTGGTCATGCCGCGAAGATACCTGCTGTTTCGCCTGCGCGCAAGGGGGGGCAAATTTGTACTGCAGTTCATGCTATTCTCTTGTGATCTTGATATATAAACTGCTATTGGCAAGTAAACAGGAGCAAGCCATGTTGAAAAACCCGAAGAACCTTATTTCATCGTTAATTATCATTATTGCAATAACAGTGCTTTCGGCCTGTGGCCAGCAGGTGACGCGAGTTGAATCAGACAGCGTGACGGATCTGAGTGGAAACTGGAACGATACTGATTCAAGACTTGTTGCTGATGAGATGATTCAGGATGCATTGTCACGATCCTGGTTGACGAATTTTAACAGGGAGCAGGGAAAAGCACCGACGGTCATTGTCGGTGATGTGCGCAACCTGAGCCATGAACATATCAACACACGAACATTCATCGCCGACATGGAGCGTGCCCTGATTAATTCCGGTGAGGTCGATTTTGTTGCCTCCAGCGAGGAGCGGGAGGAAATCCGCACCGAGCGCAAGGACCAGGACCTGCACGCGACTGAAGAAACACGCAAGGCAATGGGACAGGAAACCGGTGCTGATTTCATGCTCAAAGGCACGATCAATACCATCATCGATGCTATCTCTGACGAGCAGGTGCGTTTTTACCAGGTTGATCTTACGTTGATTGATCTGGCAAATAATCGCAAGGTCTGGGTTGGGCAGAAGAAAATCAAGAAAACGATCGAGAAAAGCGGGATTCGCTGGTAACTGTTTCAGGCTGATGTTCATTAGCTGAGAGCAAGAGAGGACGAAGCACATGTCTACGGCTATTTGTTCAGGGTTTCCTGGGCGAATAATTCTCGTGCTTCTTGTCTTGTACCTTGGGGGTTGTGCGACATACAGCAGGCAGGCATCCTCGATGCGGGATAACCTGCTGATTGGCAGGGCTGACCTCGCCAGGCAGACTGCTGAAGAAAAAGACCAGGACCAGAATGACGTGCTTGCCTGCCTGAACAAGGGCATGCTCAGGCGCATGACCAATGACTATGTCGGCAGTAACCAGATATTTGAAATCGCCAAGCAAAGGATGGAATCCCTCTATGGTGTAAGTATTAGCGATGCTGCCGCTTCAGTCACGATTAATGATGCTGTACGTGACTACAAGGGTGACCGATACGAACAGATATTGCTGCATGCATACATGGCGATGAATTACCTGCAACTGGGCGAGCTGGATTCCGCGCGAGTTGAGATATTGCAGGCTGATGTGAAAATGATGGAATGGGGCGAGCAGCCTGATGAAGATCCATTCGTTCGTTACCTTGCCGGTATGATCTATGAAGCGCTTGGAGAAGATGACCAGGCGCTTGTTTCATACCGCAAAGCCATGGGTGTCTATATTGCTACAAGTAATGAACAGCTGATCACTGTGCCCGTAATGCTGCAAATGGACCTGTTGCGACTGCTCGCAGATCAGGGGCTCCGGGATGAGTACAGGAAGTTGAAATCCGAATTCGGCCTGGCGAACTTCAAGCCAGCAGAACTCGGCGATGATTCTGGTGAATTAATTATTATCCTGAATAACGGGCTCGCACCGATAAGGGAAGAGTCGGCGATTATGACATTTTCCCCGGAAGTGCAGAGCAATGTGCGCATTGCCTTTCCCGTGTATAAATATGAATCCGCTCCTGTAAATAAGGCGCGCTTGAAAACCAGTGAGAAACTTTTTGATCTGGAAACAGTCGAAAATATAGATCGTCTCGCACGTCAGGCACTGGATGAGGATATGCCGTTAGTCATGGCACGTGCAATCACCCGTGCGGTTGTTAAATACCAGTCACAGAAAAGTGCTCATGAACAGCATGCACTTGCCGGATTATTATTGACAGTCACCAACCTGGCTACTGAACGCGCCGACACCAGAAGCTGGACCACATTACCGCAGGAAATACAGATGACACGCGTTGTGCTTCCAGTAGGGCAACAGGACGTCAGTATTGAAATCGTCAATGCCGCTGGAAGAGTGATAGATTCAATCGATACCAGCGTTAACATATTGCCCCGGCAGCACAGCTTCCTGACACGTCACTGGATTGCGCCTGTTCCGGTGAAAACTTACATTGCTAACAGTAAATAAAACCATACGTCATGTTAAATAGAATAATAAATAAGCTTCCGGCCATCTGTATTATATTGACAGGGTGCATGCAATCTTCAGTTCATGTAAATGCCGATGGACAGCCGGACTGGGTCAATGCCGAGCCTGTGGACTACCCAAATGCAAGTTATGTATACGCAACCGGATCAGCGTCCAATGCAGAGGTGGCAAGGGATCGTGCGTTGGGAAATCTGGCGAAGATCTTTGAGCTGCAAGTACGTGAATCATCGACCACAACACAGGATGTCCAGACTCACAAGTCGGAAGGGGAGGAGTCGGTACAGTCAACAGCACGCATAGCAAGCAAGGTTAATGTGCATACTGACAAGATGATCAATGGCGCACGCATCGCCGAGCAATGGCAAAACCCGGACGATTTGACACATTATGCACTGGCGGTGCTGGATCGTGCCCAGGCAGGAAACAATATCCGAAGTGAAATCAATCGGCTGGATCGTGAAACGGCTTTTACTGTCACCAATGCCGACAGCCGCCAGCAAGCTCTGCTGAAAGTGGCTGATTTACAGGATGCCATCGTGATGCAAACCGAGAGAAAATCATTACAGAAAACATTGAAGATCATCGATCTCAGTGGAACAGGCAAGCCTTCCGGCTGGAGTCTTGCCGAATTGATTGAACAACAGGAGCAGGCGTTGCAGTCGCTGAATATGAGGGGTGTCGTGCTCGTGGATTCAGTCGGCGGGCTCGACAAGATATTGCAGGGTGCAATGACGAATGCCGGATTTGCATCGTCATCCGATGCCGGCGGCTTTACATTATCCGCCAGCATGGAAACACAGGACGTGATGAATAAAGAAGGCTGGTACTGGTTGCGGGGCACTCTGGCCGTGCGCCTTACTGATCCCGACGGTACCATACTGGGTAACAAGTCGTGGCCACTAAAGGTATCATCGGTCCAGCAGAGCCAGTTGAATGAGCGTATGCTTGCCGAGATTGATAGGAAACTGAAGAGCGAGTTGAAGAGCGCTGTTCTCGGCTTCGCCACGGGCGGGCAATAAAAGCAGGTGCGAGGGACAAGGAACGAGTGACGAGGTAAAACAATATCGTTAATCTACAGGCGTGCAAAGCACTGAAGTGTCTGCGCATCTGCGATATGTATAAAAAAATTAATCAATCCCTAATTACCATAAAAATCAACAGGCTATTATGTTGACTGCTTCCTGATGTAAAATTTAAATGAACCGCGGGTCTGTGAGCTTGTCTCTTTAGTGGTGGCATTGCCAACAAACCCGGGAACAAGTGGCTGGCAAAATCACCAATGAAGTAACTGTTGTAATAAATCAGCTATTGCAGCTCAAGATCCTGCGAGTCTGATTGATGGTATAAGTGCTGTTTGTTAATGTGGTCCTGTTAGCGCAGTCATCGAAATCAGGTAATCTAAATTTAAGCATGATAGTCTTGAAACAGAAAAATCAGAAACTATGTTCTACACTGAAGGTAAGTCATGAGTGATCATAAAACTGATTATGATTATGACAGTGGTCTGGCATTAGAAGAAAAACGGCCTGAATTAAAACCACCGAAACAGTACAAGGTCATACTGATTAACGACGACTTTACTCCGATGGAGTTTGTTGTTCAGGTGTTAATGACGTTTTTTGGAATGGACCATGCAAAGGCAACACGGGTTATGATGGCTGTGCATACCAAGGGGAAAGGTATCTGTGGGGTTTACAGTCATGAGATTGCTGAAACAAAAGTTGACCAGGTAAACGAGTATTCAAAAATAAATCAACACCCATTGCTATGTACAATGGAAGAAGCATAGATGAGGATTTTTTTAATTATCTGATGTGAGGCGTCAGGCATGTTAAGTAAAGAGCTAGAATCATCTTTGAACCGGGCATTCAATGATGCGCGTGACAAACGACATGAATACATCACTGTCGAGCATCTACTATTGGCTTTACTTGACAATAGCAGCGCCAATTCCGTGTTACAGGCATGCGGGGCCGATCTCAATCTGATCCGCAGCGAACTCAATGAATATCTCGAGAAGAATACCCCGGTATTCAGCGATGTGGTCAGCGGAGAAGTCCAGCCAACACTTGGATTTCAGCGTGTACTGCAGCGTGCCGTTTTTCATGTCCAGTCCTCCGGTAAGAAAGAAGTGGTCGGCGCCAATGTGCTGGTTGCGATGTTCGGTGAGCAGGAATCACAGGCTGTATACCTGCTGAGCAAGCAGGGCGTGAACCGCATTGATGTTGTCAACTACATATCTCATGGCATAGCCAAGGTTTCTGACGAAACTCAAAAGATAGAACATGAAACGCGTGATGATCAGTCAGGCGAATCCGACAATCAGCCGCTGGAAAATTTTGCAACCAACCTCAATCAGCGAGCTATGCAGGGTCATATCGATCCGCTGATCGGCCGCGAAGATGAAATCGAACGCACCATACAGATTCTATGCCGCCGCAGAAAAAACAATCCGCTGCTGGTGGGTGAAGCCGGTGTAGGCAAAACTGCGTTGGCGGAAGGACTGGCGAAAAAGATAGTTGATAGAGAAGTGCCTGATGTGCTCAAACACAGCACGATTTATTCACTCGATCTTGGCGCACTGGTCGCGGGCACCAAGTATCGCGGCGATTTTGAGAAACGTCTCAAGGGCGTGCTCAGGCAGCTGAAAAACACCGATGGCGCTGTTCTGTTCATCGATGAGATCCATACCATTATAGGCGCCGGCTCTGCTTCAGGTGGGGTCATGGATGCATCCAACCTGATCAAGCCAATGCTGGCATCGGGCGATCTCAAGTGTATCGGCTCAACGACCTATTCCGAATTCCGCAGTATCTTTGAAAAAGATCATGCACTGGCGAGGCGTTTTCAGAAAATTGATATCGATGAGCCCAGTGTTGAAGAGACCATCGATATTCTGAAGGGCCTGAAGACACGTTTTGAAGAACATCATGATGTGAAATACAGCAATAACGCCCTGCGTGCTGCTGCCGAGTTGTCAGAACGTTTTATTACCGACCGCTTCCTGCCTGACAAGGCCATTGATGTTATCGATGAGGCGGGCGCCAATCGCCGTTTGTTGGGTAAGTCGGGCAGCAAGAAGTCTGTCAATGTAAATGACATCGAGAATATTGTTGCAAAGATTGCGCGTATTCCTCCCAAGACCGTATCAACATCTGATACAGAAGTATTGAAGAACCTGGAACGTGACCTGAACCTGGTTGTATTTGGCCAGGATGAGGCAATCACCAAGCTGTCGACAGCTATACGCATGTCGCGTTCTGGTTTGGGTAATCCCGACAAGCCGATTGGATCGTTCCTGTTCTCTGGTCCGACCGGTGTCGGTAAAACAGAGGTGTGCAAGCAGCTAGCACATGTTATGGGCATCGAACTGGTGCGTTTCGACATGTCCGAATATATGGAGCGTCATACAGTGTCACGCCTGATCGGTGCACCTCCAGGTTACGTGGGCTTCGATGACGGCGGTTTATTGACCGAGGCGATTACCAAGCAGCCGCACTCAGTGCTACTGCTGGATGAGATAGAGAAAGCGCATCCGGAGGTTTTCAATATCCTGCTACAGGTCATGGATCACGGCACGCTGACAGACAGTAATGGACGCAAGACCGACTTCCGCAATGTCATCATGATTATGACAACCAACGCCGGTGCGCAGTTAATGTCACGCCGTTCAATGGGTTTCACCGAGCAGCAGCATGAACTTGACGGCACAGAAGAAATCAAGCGTCTGTTTAGCCCGGAATTCAGAAACCGTCTGGATGGTATTGTTCAATTCGGACCACTGGATGAAAAGACCATTGCCAGTGTTGTCGATAAGTTCCTGGTTGAGCTTGAAACCCAGCTTGATGAGAAAAAAGTCAGTATGCACGTGGATGACGATGCCAGAACCTGGATCGCTGAAAAGGGCTATGACGTCAAAATGGGTGCGCGCCCGATGGCGCGTGTGATTCAGGAGCATATCAAGAAGCCGCTGGCAAATGAGCTGTTGTTCGGTAACCTGGCCAGGGGTGGAAAAGTCCTGGTTACCGTGGCTGACGGTGAACTGTCGATCGAAATCGAGGGTGTAACTGAAAAGGCCTGATCCCGTCAAACTGCTGCTTTACAAAAGGTCTGCCTTCGAACTATCGGGCAGGCCTTTTTTATTAATGGATTAGGGATCTGGCAGGATAAGGCTTTATTTGGCGCGGTAGACGATGCGACCTTTTTCCAGGTCATAAGGGGTCAACTCGACGGTAACTGCATCACCGGTCATGATACGGATATAGTGTTTGCGCATTTTGCCGGAGATATGTGCAGTCACTATATGACCGTTTTCGAGCTCAACACGAAACATGGTATTTGGCAGTGTTTCAATCACCTTGCCTTCCATCTGTATTGCTTCTTCTTTTGCCATTCACTCAACTCGTTTAAAACAATGGGCGCACATTATCGTTAATCTGGCTGTAATCGCAAGTCTTTTGCGGGGAAACACTGAATAAATTCAGGTCTTCGTTGGCACATGTAGTTGCAGACATGCGTAAAATTCACTGTAATTGTGCTGTGGGCTGCTGTTTTGGCAGCAGGTATATCGGGTCGAACAGCACCCCGTTGGACATCACCGCAAAATGCAGATGTGCGCCCGTGACTCTCCCTGTCTGGCCAACAGCGCCGAGGATTTCACCACGGCGCAGGACATCACCCGGCTTGACGTCGATACGACTCAGGTGCGCATACAGGCTGATCAGGCCCTGGCCATGATCGATATAGACCATATTGCCGCTGAAAAAAAAGTCGCCAGCTTCAATCACGGTGCCATCGGCCGCTGCCCTGACATCGGTGCCTTCGGGCGCTGCAATATCGAGACCGTTGTGCGGGTTACGCTCCTGCTCATTAAAAAATCTTCGCAGCCCGTATATGCTGCTAATCTCGCCGCTGACCGGCCAGATAAGATCAGCATCGGGGTAGGTGTCCGACCAGTGGTTTTTTGCAGCCCGTTTGAGCACGCGTTCGCTGGTGATACGCTGCATATCCTGCTCGCTAGGATTGACTTTGCGTTTGTTCTTGATGGTCAAACGCTGTTCCTGGTATTTTTTGTCCCTGACCTCAACTTTACTGACCCGGGTAGAGTCATCCTGTTGTATCTTGAAATCATAAGTGCCTGGTTTGGCTTTTAACGGGATGGCCGCCAGCGCGTACCATGCTTCATCCTGCTTGAAGATAGTGGTCTTCCTGCCATCGAAGGTAATATGCGTTTCGGGTGTGTAATTCTTCAAATCCATAATTGCGATACCTCCGGGCACCAGCGCCTGTTCGGGCGCGGCAGCGGAAGTTAGTGATGCCATCATCATGATCGTGAAGCCAATTACGGCTGTTGTTTTGTGGGGTTTGAACACTATAGTTGCTGTCGTTAATATCAATTAACCAAGCATAGCATTTTACAGGGCTTTGTTGCTGCAGCTGTGATTTGATTCTCTATGCTAGTATGCGTTCTGGTGGAGAGATGCGTTGAATAAAGCAGACAAAAATGTGCTGACCGGCCGGGCTGCCGAAGTCCGGCCATTTTATGTGATGGAGTTACTGGCGCGTGCCGGGCAGTTAGAGGCGGAGGGCCGGTCTGTATTGCACCTGGAAGTGGGGGAACCGGATTTCCCTACGCCTCAACCGATCATCGATGCCGGGATCCGGGCGCTACGTCAACTGAAAACACACTATACACCGGCGCTGGGGCTGCCCGAGTTGCGCCAGTCGATTGCGGCTTACTATCAGCAAAAATTCAATGTCGAGATTGATGCGCGGCGTGTCATTGTTACACCAGGTGCTTCCGGTGCGTTGCAGCTGGCACTCTCGGTGCTGGTCGATACCGGTGATAATGTACTGCTCACTGATCCTGGCTATCCCTGTAACCGCAACATGATCAAACTGCTCGGGGCTGACAGCACTATTGTGCCAGTCGGCGCTGATACGCGGTTCCAGATGACCGCTGCAGACATATCCAGGCACTGGAATGAAAAATCGGTTGCTGCAATGATTGCCAGCCCGTCAAACCCGACGGGCACGATGATTCCCCGGCAGGAATTGATAAACCTGATTGAAGCCGTAGATGCTTGCGGCGGTAATCTTATTGTTGACGAGATTTATCAGGGGCTGGTTTATTCTGAAGACGACCTGACGGCATTAACATTTTCAAATGACGTATTCGTGATTAACAGCTTTTCAAAATATTTTGGCATGACGGGCTGGCGACTGGGCTGGATGGTTGTGCCCGATGAATATGTCGATGCCATCGACCGCGTTGCGCAAAATCTGTTTCTGGCCGCGTCTACACCGGCGCAATATGCGGCATTGGCGGCTTTTGATCAGGGCACGATCGAGATTCTTGATCGACGGGTAGCGAAATTCAGGGAAAGGCGCGATTATCTACTGCCCGTGTTGCGAGAGATGGGCTTTCATATTCCTGTTGAACCCGAGGGCGCGTTTTATATTTATGCCGATTGCAGCGCAATCACGCAGAATTCATTTGAATGGACGCGCAGTTTGCTCGAAGATGAAGCGGTGGCATTAACTCCGGGAATCGACTTTGGTGAATACAGGGCATCAACGCATGTTCGTTTTGCATATACACGGCCTGTCGACCAGCTGGAGCGAGCATGCTGCAGGATAGCTCGATATATCAAATGACAGGATTCATGAAATGATTGGCAATATTTTAAAAATGAAAGTGCAATTGTCTTCGCCGGTTGAATATCAGCTGCCGGTGGATGATAAGCTGATCGATATGAATGCCCATATCGGCGGCAACATCAAGCTCGAGTACCAGGGCGTAATTAACTGCATTTCATGCGGCAGGAAAACCGGCAAAAGCTATGCGCAGGGGCATTGTTATCCCTGCTTTATCAGCCTTGCTGAATGCGATATGTGTATCGTCAAGCCGGAAACATGCCACTATGATGCCGGAACATGCCGTGAGCCGGAGTGGGGGCAGCAACATTGCATGCAGTCGCATTATGTCTATCTGGCAAACTCATCCGGCATTAAGGTGGGTATTACACGCGGCTCCCAGATTCCGACACGCTGGATAGATCAGGGCGCCAGCCAGGCATTACCGATATTCAGGGTGGCCAGCCGTTACCAGTCGGGATTGCTGGAGGTCGCTATCAAGCAGCATGTTTCCGACCGAACGGACTGGCGCAAGATGCTGAAAGGCGATGCCGAGCCGTGTGACCTTGGGGCCATGCGTGATGAGCTTGCTGAGGAATGCAACAGCCAGGTAACAGAGCTGCAAACACGGTTCGGCGCCGGAAATATCGAATATTTACCTGCTGAACCGATGGTAGAGATTCAATACCCGGTTGATCAGTATCCGGAAAAAGTGAAATCGCTGAATCTGGATAAATCGCCCCTGGTTGAAGGCGTGCTGACCGGGATCAAGGGCCAGTACCTGATGCTGGATACTGGTGTGATCAATATCCGCAAATATTCAGGCTACAAACTTGATGTCGATCTGATTTAAGATCTACCCAGAGTAAATTTTAAAGGAGAATTATTATCAGCCTTCGTGAAGACATCACCTGCGTATTTGATCGCGATCCTGCTGCCCGAAATATTTTCGAAGTGTTAACGGCTTATCCTGGTGTGCATGCCTTGCTGCTGCACAGAATGAATCATGCCTTGTGGAATCTCGGTTTGAAGTGGCTGGCGCGGTTTTCGTCCCATATTACGCGCTGGTTAACGGGTATCGAGATCCACCCGGGAGCGAAAATCGGCCGCCGTTTCTTTATCGATCACGGCATGGGTGTTGTTATCGGTGAAACAGCAGAAATAGGCGATGACTGCACGCTATATCATGGTGTCACCCTGGGTGGTACCAGCTGGCAGAAAGGCAAGCGGCACCCGACCCTGCAGAGCAATGTTGTCGTCGGTGCTGGTGCGAAAGTACTTGGTCCTATCAACGTGGGCTCAGGCGTGCGTATCGGTTCGAATGCGGTGATTACCCGGGATGTGCCTGATGATGGCACGGTTGTTGGGGTCCCCGGACGGCTGGTGCGCAAGCATGACGCTGTTGATGAGAAAGCCGAGAAAAAACGTCATGCGACAGCAGAAAAGCTGGGATTTGATGCCTACGGCGCGACCCGGGAAGCACCTGACCCGGTTGCGTCAGCTATCAACAGCATGCTGGATCATATCCATGTTATGGACGAAAAAATGCTAATGATGTGTGCCGCGCTGAAGCACCTGGGCACAGAAATCGATGTATCCAACCTCCCGGATCTTGGTCCCTGCGAGATCCACTCCGTCGAAAAGGCCGAGGACGGCGAGCCCGAGAAAATCGAGTCTGAATAGCATTTGACCTGCATACTGCCTGGAGGCTGACACCTGATGATCGTTAGTGATCATTATTAGGGTCATATACGGCAAAATGGACGGTCTAATCACGGTTACAGCTTGCTTCTGAAATCCTGATCCCCCATGAAATGTGCAGGCACTGACTGAGCCGAAAAATACCTGACAAAAATACTCAAGTAAATAGTTGACCAAATTAGTCGGAATTAAGTAAAATTACCCTGTTAACACTGACAGGTAAATTTTATGCGTCTTACAACGAAGGGTCGATATGCGGTCACCGCTGTACTGGACCTGGGTTTTCACCAGGATAATGGGCCGGTTTCACTGGCGGCCATTTCAGAAAGGCAGCGCATTTCATTGTCGTATCTGGAGCAGTTATTTGCCCGCTTACGACGCAACGGGGTAGTCAAAAGCACGCGAGGCCCAGGTGGCGGCTATACGCTGAACCGCGATGCTGCTGATATCAGCGTTTCCGACGTGATCCTGGCTGTTGATGAAAGCTGCCAGGTTGCAGCCTGTGATGATACCGAAAATTGCCAGGGCGATTACCAGTGCCTGACCCACGATCTGTGGAATGAATTGAGCAACGAAATCCGTACTTTTCTCGACGGAATTACACTGGCTGAAATGATGGCGAATGAAAAAGTACAGGAAGTATCAATCAGGCAGGACAAGGTAGAGGTAAACGCCGCATAGCGAAGGGATGTCATGGCTGTCTATCTTGACCACAACGCAACCACGCCGCTGCACGAAGATGTGTTACAGGCAATGTTGCCGGTGATGCAGTCGATGGTGGGAAACCCCTCCAGCCTGCACCGATTCGGGCGCTTGCAAAAGGATACGATAGAAAGAGCGCGTCAGCAGGTGGCTGATCTGGTTAGTGCACATCCTGATCAGGTGGTGTTTACCAGTGGTGGAACCGAGGCCAATAACCTGCTGGTGAAAGGCATGGCGGCTTCAGCGGATATCAACAGGATGGCGATAAGCAGTGTCGAGCATATGTCCATGCTGGAACCCGCTGCCGAAATTGCTGATAAATGTGCGCTTGACTACATTGCCGTTGACAGGGATGGCAGGGTGACGCCAAACACACTGGAGCAGGCGATTTTACCGGATACGCGACTGGTTTCGGTAATGAGCGCCAATAATGAAACCGGTGTGATACAGGATATTGCTTCGCTGGCTGAAATTGCCGCCAGGAAAAATATCTGGTTTCACACAGATGCATCACAGGCTGCCGGCAAGATCGATGTCAGTTTTAAAGACTGGGGTGTGCATGCGATGACACTATCTGCGCATAAATTGTATGGCCCGACAGGTGCGGGCGCATTGCTGGTGGATAAACGATTGCCATTGCATGCCTTGATGCACGGTGGTGCGCAAGAACACCGCTTGAGAGCGGGTACTGAAAATGTAGCGGCAATTGCAGGCTTCGGCGCCGCTGCCGAGATTGCGAAAAAAGAAATAAACGAACGCGCGGTGCATACACTGCATTTGCGCGAAGCGCTTGAACAGGGGCTGGCGCAAATACCGCAAGCAACGGTGTTTGCACAAAATGCACAGCGCCTGCCGAATACCGTTCAGTTTGGTATTCGGGGTTTTGATGGCGAAACGCTGTTGATGCAGCTGGACCGAATGGGTATAGCCGTATCAAGTGGCTCAGCATGTACCAGTGGCAAGACGGAACCGAGTCATGTACTCAAGGCCATGGGCGTGCCGGAAGAGCTTGCATTAAGTTCGGTGCGGGTCAGTTTTGGCAAAGATAATACAATCGCTGATGTAGAAAAACTGTTACAGGCATTGGGCGAGATAATTGATACAACAAGTAAATCGGCAGTAATGATGGCTGCCAATGTTTAAGAGGCAAACAACGTGAGTGACAAACATCCCATATATCTGGACTATTCGGCAACGACGCCGGTTGACGAGCGTGTTGCAGAGAAAATGTGTAGCCACCTGACCCGTGAAGGTGTGTTCGGTAATCCCGCCTCACGCAGTCACGCGTTTGGATGGGAAGCAGAAGCTGCGGTAGAAGAGGCACGCAAGCATATCGCAGATCTTGTTGGCGCCAATCCGAAGGAAATCGTGTTTACCTCGGGGGCTACCGAGTCAGACAACCTGGCCATCAAAGGGGTTGCGCATTTTTACAACAAGAAGGGTAAGCATATCGTTACCTGCAAGACAGAACACAAGGCGGTGCTCGACACCTGTCGTCAGCTTGAACGTGAAGGTTATGAGGTTACCTACCTGGACCCTGAGTCCAACGGTCTGGTGGATCTCGGCAAACTCGAAGCTGCACTGCGCGACGACACTGTTCTGGTCTCAATCATGCATGTGAATAATGAAATCGGTGTGATTCAGGATATAGCAGCGATTGGTGAGTTATGCCGCAATAAAAAAATCCTCTTCCATGTTGATGCTGCTCAGAGTCCCGGCAAAGTACCGATCAATCTTGAAGAGCTTAAAGTCGATTTAATGAGCTTCTCGGCGCATAAGGTATATGGGCCAAAAGGCATCGGCGCCCTGTACGTGCAAAGAAAACCGCGTGTGCGCCTGGAGGCACAGATGCATGGCGGTGGCCATGAGCGTGGTATGCGCTCAGGTACGCTGGCCACACACCAGATCGTAGGCATGGGCGAAGCATTTCGTATCGCCAGGGAAGAGATGGAAATAGAAAACAGGCGAATTCATGCCTTAAGAGACCGTCTATGGAATGGACTGAAAGATATGGAAGAGGTTTACGTGAATGGTGATCTGGATCAACGCATCCCGGGAAATATAAATATAAGCTTTAATTTTGTAGAGGGCGAAAGCCTGTTGATGGCGCTCAAGGACCTGGCGATTTCCTCTGGAAGCGCCTGTACATCAGCATCACTGGAGCCCAGCTACGTGCTCAGGGCGCTGGGCAGGAATGATGAGCTGGCGCATAGCTCAATACGCTTTTCCATCGGCCGCTTTACCACCGAAAAGGATGTCGATTTCACGATCGATCACGTTCGAGGCGCGGTTGAGAAATTGCGCGAGCTGTCGCCGTTGTGGGATATGTATAAAGAAGGCATTGACCTGGACTCCATCGAGTGGGCGGCACATTAAAGGCAGGGACGAGGTGCGAGTAACGAGGGACGAGGAAAAATGATTTGTTAATACGACGGTTTACACTAGATCATTTGGTGAAATCGGAGTCTAAAGATTAAGAATTAGGGGTATTGAAAATGGCTTACAGTGAGAAGGTTCTGGATCATTATGAGAATCCGCGTAACGTCGGTTCTTTCAATAAAGACGAAAAGAATGTTGGTACCGGAATGGTGGGTGCGCCTGCCTGTGGTGACGTAATGAAGCTGCAGATCAAGGTGGGTGAAAACGGTATTATTGAAGATGCTGTGTTTAAAACCTATGGCTGTGGCAGCGCGATTGCTTCGAGTTCACTTTTAACCGAATGGGTTAAAGGCAAGACACTGGATGAAGCCAGGGCAATCAAGAATACGGCCATTGCGGAAGAGCTGGCCTTGCCCCCGGTCAAGATACACTGTTCAGTGCTGGCGGAAGATGCTATCGGCGCTGCTATTGAAGATTACATGCACAAGAGGTCCTGATCAGGAAATTGTTATGGCTATTACTGTTACACAAGCTGCTGCTGATCGCGTTAATGACTTTCTCGCCAATCGTGGCAAAGGCATAGGATTGCGTCTCGGGGTTAAAACCACAGGCTGCTCAGGTATGGCTTATGTGCTCGAGTTCGTTGACGAATTGAATCCTGAAGATGAAGTGTTTGAAGCTCATGGCGTCAAGGTTATCGTTGATAGGAAAAGCCTGGTGTATATTGACGGTACCGAGCTGGATTTCAGCAAAGAAGGTTTGAATGAAGGATTCAAATTCAACAACCCGAACGAAGCGGCTCAATGCGGTTGTGGCGAAAGCTTTACGGTCTAGACCGCATTTCTCACCGGGCCGCTGCGTTACTTGGTTAGCTGTATGAACATCAAAACCGAAGCTCGATTTCGATCAAATACAGTCTGTTTGGTGGGACGCTATTTCGATCCATGCACATCTGTAGCGTCCCTGCGCACGCATGTTGATGAAACACGTCCCTGTGTTTCACCCTTCGGGTGCACAGGCATCCTGATTCGCTCCAGGCGAATTAGTCCTTCAAACCATAGCTATTGCTATGCTTTTCAGTC
>CALLCZ010000017.1 GCA_937998645.1 uncultured Gammaproteobacteria bacterium | reverse complement strand
TTGTTGCTAACCGTAGCGCTTCTCGAAATCTGCCATAAACTCGACCAGTGCATCGATGCCCTCAGCCGGCATTGCGTTATATATGCTTGCACGCATGCCACCGACCGAGCGATGGCCCTTGAGTGTTTTCAGATTATTGTTAGCGGCTTCTTCGAGAAATTTCGCATCGAGTTCTGCATCAGCCAGGATAAAAGGCACATTCATCCATGAGCGGCATTCAACGGCAACAGGGTTGGAATAAAAACCGGAATTATCGATTGCAGCATAAAGTTTTTCAGCCTTGTTTCTGTTAATTTCTGCCATAGCTTCAAGACCGCCTTTCTGCAACAGCCAGTCAAAAACAAGACCTGACAGATACCAGCTGTATGTTGGCGGTGTGTTGTACATGGAACCGTTTTCCGAGTGCGTCTTGTAATCGAACATCACAGGCATGGTATCCATGGCGTTGCCAATAAGATCATCCCGTACGATGACGACAGTAATACCGGCAGGTCCGATGTTCTTCTGCGCACCGGCGTAGATAACACCGTACTTGCTCACATCCAGCGGGCGCGACAGGATGGTCGATGACATATCCGCTACCAGTGGCACATCAACGGTATCCGGTATATAGGGGAATTCAACACCGACGATGGTTTCATTCGGTGTGTAGTGCACATAGGCGGCGTCTGAATTAAAGCTCAGACTGTCTGCTGAAGGCACGGTGGTAAATTTTGTGTCACTGGTATCCGCGATCACATTAACATCGCAGTAGCGCTTGCCTTCCGCAATCGCCTTCTTCGACCACTGCCCGGTCAACAGGTAGTCGGCTGACTTCCTGCCATTGAGCAGGTTGATAGGAACCATTGCAAACTGGCTGCTGGCGCCGCCTTGCAGAAACAGCACTTTGTAGTTATCAGGGATGGCCATCAGCTTACGCAGGTCTGCTTCGGCTTTTTCAGCGATCGACATGTACTCCTTGCCGCGATGGCTCATTTCCATGACCGACATGCCTGAACCGTTCCAGTCCAGTATTTCTGATTGCGCGCGTTCCAGGACCTCTGTCGGCAACATTGCCGGGCCAGCGCTGAAGTTAAATACTCTAGTCATTGCTTTTGGATCACTATTTACTTTAAAAACGAGTTATATGTTAATGTTTTTATTATTTATTCTTCTTCTTTATCGATTGACTCGATCTTTTCGACCTCGGCCAGCTTTTCTTCATTGGTCAGGCGGATCAGGCGTACACCCTGTGTATTTCTGCCCATCTCGCTGATGTCACTTACTGCGATGCGCACCAGGGTTCCGTGGTTGGTAATCAGCATCATTTCGTCGTCGTCACCGACCTGAACCGCGCCGACAACTTTGCCGTTTCTTTCATTGGTCTGAATCGAGATGACACCCTGGCCGCCGCGACCCTTGACCGGATATTCAGCTGCCGCTGTGCGTTTACCAAAACCATGCTCGGTTGCGGTCAGGATAGAGCCTTCATCCTCGATCATGATCATGCTGATTACGCATTGACCAGCAGCAAGACGCATCCCGCGCACACCCGCAGCAGTTCGCCCCATTTCCCTGACATCGGTTTCCGAGAAGCGGATAGCCTTGCCGGCGTTGGATAACAGCATAATGTGACGTGAACCGTCAGTGATCACGACATCCACCAGCTGATCATTATCGCGCAGGTCTATTGCCTTGATGCCTGATACGCGCGGGCGCGAGAAATTCGTCAACGCCGTCTTCTTCACCGTACCCGTGCTGGTCGCCATGAACACATATTGATTCTCATCATAATCACGTACGGGCATCACGGCGTTGATGCGTTCACCCTGTTCCAGCGGCAACAGGTTTACAATGGGTTTGCCACGAGAGCCACGGCCCGCCATCGGCATCTGGTAAACCTTGAGCCAGTAAACCTTACCGAGGCTGGAGAAACACAACAGGGTGTCATGCGTGTTGGCGATAAACAGCTTGTCGATGAAATCCTCATCTTTCATGCGAGTTGCCGCTTTACCACGGCCACCGCGGCGCTGCGTATTGTAAACATCCAGCGTCTGACACTTGGCGTAGCCTTCATGCGAGAACGTCACTACAACGTCCTCTTCGGTGATCAGGTCTTCCATGGAAAGATCGAGCTGATCTTCAAGAATTTCAGTACGGCGTTTATCACCATACTTGTCTTTTATTTCTTCCAGTTCTTCGCGGATAACCTGCAGCAGACGCTCGGGGTTCGAGAGTATGTCGAGCAGCTCCTTAATAAGCTCGAGTATTTCCCCGTACTCGCCCAGTATCTTGTCCTGCTCCAGGCCGGTGAGACGATGCAGTCTTAAATCAAGGATCGCCTGGGCCTGCACTTCGGATAGATAGTAGCCATCGTCCTTGAGACCGTATTGCGGATCAAGATCGTCCGGCCTGGATGAACCGGCGCCCGCGCGCGTGATCATGTCCATCACTGCACCCGGCTGCCATGCCCTTGCGATTAACTGGGCCTTGGCTTCCGCAGGATTGGCTGACTTTTTAATCAGCTCAATAACTTCATCGATGTTCGCCAGCGCTACAGCAAGGCCTTCCAATACATGTGCGCGGTTCCTGGCTTTGCGCAACTCGAAAATAGTACGTCGGGTTACAACCTCGCGTCGGTGACGAATAAAAGCTTCGATGATCTGCTTCAGGTTGAGAATCCGGGGCTGCCCGTCCACCAGTGCAACCATGTTAATACCGAACACGGTTTGCATCGAAGTCAGCTTGTACAGGTTATTCAGCACAACATCGCCCACTTCACCGCGACGCAGCTCGATGACGATGCGCATGCCATCCTTGTCTGACTCATCACGCAGCTCGGTAATACCTTCAATGCGTTTCTCTTTGACCAGTTCAGCAATGCGCTCGATCAAACGCGCCTTGTTCACCTGGTAGGGTATTTCCGAGACAATGATGGTTTCCTTGCCATTTTTCTCATTGGTAATAATTTCCGCCCTGGAACGCATGTACATGCGCCCTCTTCCGGTGCGATAGGCCTCACGGATACCCTTGGTGCCATTAATCATTGCAGCTGTCGGCAGGTCAGGGCCCGGTATGTGTTCCATCAGTCCTTCGATGGTGATGTCCGGATTGTCTATTATTGCCAGGCAGGCATCGATCACCTCATTGAGATTATGCGGCGGAATGTTCGTAGCCATACCAACGGCAATACCTGAAGAGCCGTTGATCAGCAGCTCAGGTACTCGTGTTGGCATTACCGATGGTTCAGATTCAGAACCATCGTAGTTTTCGACAAAATCGACTGTTTCCTTATCGAGGTCAGCCAGCAGTTCGTGCGCAATTTTTGACATGCGCACTTCTGTGTAACGCATTGCCGCAGGCGCATCACCATCGACTGAACCGAAGTTACCCTGTCCATCGACCAGCATGTAGCGAAGAGAGAAAGGCTGCGCCATACGCACAATCGTGTCATATACAGCCGTATCGCCATGCGGATGATATTTACCGATCACGTCACCGACGACACGCGCAGACTTCTTGTATGGCTTGTTGAAGTCATTGCCAAGCACACTCATCGCATATAAAACGCGACGATGCACAGGCTTAAGACCATCTCGCACATCCGGCAGCGCACGACCGACAATGACGCTCATGGCGTAGTCCAGGTAGGACTGACGCATTTCGTCTTCTAGATTAACCGGGGAAATTTCTTTTGCGAATTCAGCCATTTAGCCGATATGTTCCGTTAGTGTAGCGCTTTCAAATATGGGCGTCATAAAGCGGCGCATAATACCATGTTTTTCAACATGTCTGCACGCTGTTATGGGCTTTGTAGCGGGTTAGTGGTGATTTATGACTGAATTAAACGACGGCGCCGGTTGCAGCGGAGTTATCGAAACCAGTAGCAGGTTCCTGCTGAAACTGATGCCCCTGGTGCAGGCAGAACCCCAGCCACTTATACAAAAACCGGTTCAGTTTCCATTTCTCTATTTTTGCATCGGCTGGTAAATGCTCCAGTTTCTGCCTTCCGTGCTTGAGGTGGCCGGAAAGCACTTCGACCAGATTTGCATCATGATAGATCCGAATTTGCAGGTCAGGCTCGGCGTACAGCAAGGCCCCTTCGGTAAAATGGTAAGTCATGCGCAACGTCGTGGTATAACGCGAGCGGTCGAGCACCGAAATATGCAGACCCATGCAGCCATTGATGCGTGAATAGGCATGCTTCCCCAGTGAGTTCAGATCAGGCACCAGCTTTTTAAAGCGGAGATAATTATTTTCATATAAATCCATCAGGCTCACGAATCCACGTGGCTCGACGTCTTCACATCCGTAATTTTCCCTGATCTTCATGTATTCAATACTAGCAGGTTATTGCAATTTGAATAGGTCGAAATTTGAGGCTTCCGACGCATAGCACTTGCGTAAGCCGTATTCTGCGTAAGCTGCTAACACTATGATTGGCCGCGAAAAACGCAAAAACATGCAGCTTGGGTTAGGCGTTTTTTGCCGTAACCCGGCATCATCTCGAGTGATGAACAATGTCGGATTACGCTGCGCTAATCCAACCTACAAACCCTCGTTACTCGTTACTTGTTACTCGTTACTCGCCACTGTATTCATCTATCCATTCAGGAGACTAAAACCTTTGTGCTTATAGGGTAAAATTTAGCCATTCATATATTTATAAACAGGTACCGCCGTGTCAGACAGTGAAGAAACCGTCCGTGAGATCCGCATCAACCCTATCGTACCCAGCGAATCGGTACTGGTAGCCACGGCACGCGGCATGCGCCCGCGCGATGCTGAAGAACGCATGGAACGCAATGCCGAGGCTCATGTCGACAGGTGCCCTTTCTGCACTGGCAACGAAGACAAGACGCCGCCGACCATTCTTGCTGTTCCCGGGGAAAAGGACTGGCAAATACGTATCGTGGAAAACCTGTACCCGGTGCTGGGTGATGACCGCATTGACTCGGGCATCAACTTTGGTCTGCAACAGGCGATCGAGGGTTATGGCCGTCATGAAGTCATCATTGACCACAACAACCATGGTATTGCAATTCACGACATGGAAGTGACGCACCTGCAAACGCTTTTCCAGACTTACCGCGCCCGCATGAAGCAACTTTATGAGTCCGATGAACGTATTCGCTATGTGCTTGTATTCAAGAACTTCGGCGCCGCAGCCGGCGCCAGCATCAAGCACACACACAGCCAGATCATCGCAATGCCCGTCGTTCCTGAAAATGTCTACAACGAAATCATGCACAGCAGGAATTATTACCAGAAACACCACCAGTGCATCTTTTGTGCGATGATCGACGAAGCGCTGACTTTTGAAGCGACAATCTATGACCGCAACTCCGGTGAAATACGCCGCCGCATCGATGTTGGGCAGTACGTGGTCGAACGCGGCGAGAAATTTATCGCCATCAAGCCCTTTGCAAGCCGTTATGAATGGGAAGTGCATATACTGCCGCTGAATCATCAGAGTGATTTCATCAACTGCCCTGACGAAGACATGGAGGACTTTGCAAACGTATTGAAGCGCACCATGAAACGCCTGGATCACGTCATTGGCGGTGCGCAGTACAACTTCTTTCTGCATTCCCAGCCTCACGGCGAGACTTGCGCCGACTGTCCGCCCAGTTATCACTGGCACCTGGAAATCTGTCCGCGCACGAGCATCCCGACGGGCTTTGAACTTGGCTCCGGCCTTTTTGTCAGTACAATCAGCCCGGAAGATGCCGCAGAACAACTACGCGCCGTTACACTGGACTGAATGGTATACTCTGGAAACTTTTAAATATTAGAACAGGATTATGGGACGCACCGACTCCATGCCCGAGGCACACGGCCTCAACAAAATTATCCGCCCGCTACGCTATCATGAGCAATCACGACAATGGTTCGCTATTCTGTTCGTGCCCCTGGTCAGCTGGTTCGGACAACCAACGCGGGAATTACTGATCGCAGGCAGCGTTGTTGCAGTTGTCGGTGCCCTGATTCGATTGTGGGCGTCCGGGCACGTGAAGAAAAACAAGGTACTTGCAACTGATGGCCCTTACGCCTATGTGAGACACCCGCTATATGTCGGCAATATCCTGATATTGCTTGGCTTCTCCATGGCATCCAACATCTGGTGGGCCTACGCATTAATGGTGTTTTTGCTCCTGTTCTACTACCCACCTGCGATTTCCTATGAAGATGCCAAACTACACAGGATTTTTGGTGAAGAATGGCAGAGCTGGAGCAGGAACATACATGCGCTGATCCCTTCTTTCACCAACAAGGCCGGTTCAACCAGCAGCGACTGGTCATTCAAACAGAGTTTATTTAAAAATGGTGAACCCGTTATCGTTCTTTACCTTGTCGGCTTCATGTACTTGCTGGTTACCAAGTTATAACACTGCTAATTAACACCATGGAAGACATATGCAACAACTTGATGAAGCTGCACTGAAACAGTGGATTGAAGATAGTATTGCAACCAGTGCAAACATTCTCGCTGCCGGCTACCAGGGCCAGATCCTGCACTATGAAGATGCAGATAATAATTTTTTGATCAAGGTCCCACACGGTCAGGGTCTTGCACGTAAATTTCATCTGAAGATGCTAAGGCATGAATATGAAGTTTATAAAAAACTCGGGGATTTTGATGGCGCACCAACATGCCATGGGCTTGTCGATGATCAATATCTTGTTCTTGAGTATGTGAGCGGAAGAACCATACGCAAGAAACGCCCGTTAGACGAGGATGAATTTCACGCCGGGCTGTTTGACTCTATACGGGCGATGCACGCTAAAGGCGTTGCTCACATGGACCTCAAACGCAAAGACAATTTGCTCGTGAAGGCCGATGAAACGCCATGTATTCTTGATTTTGGAGCTGCGGTAATCAAAAAGCAGGGATTCCATCCACTCAATCAGTACCATTACCGGCTTGCCAAACAGTTCGATTACAATGCATGGATAAAACACAAGTATCACGACCGCAGCCCGGATGAAATCTCGATGGCTGACCGTAAATATTACAAAGTCACATGGATCGAGGCTTTAGCCAGCATGACCAAAGGCGCCTATACAAAAATAACCGGAAAATCACGCCTCGAATGAGCAGCTGATTTTTCAATATATACAAAATTCTGGAATTTGCTTCACCACTACAATTAAAACTAAAAATGCATTACCAAACCATCAGGTACATCAAATGAGATATATAACATTGTGCAGCGCACTGGCTTTTCTGCTTACAACATCACCAGCTTCTGCAGATACCGTAATAGAATTCAAATATAGCGACACAACGTCGCAGTTCCTGACCAACGGGAACATGGCCCGAATCAACTCACGCGGCACGGACGACTACAAACTCGTCTACTTCAAAACCGGCACGATCTACAGTGTCACGCCTGGAGACAAACAGATCACCAACCTCAGCAGCTCGATCCCTTCAATAAACGGCATCAAACCACCTTCCATCAGAGTGGACATCAAGCCTGCGGGCCCTGGCACGGTGATCGCAGGCTACAATACGAATAAATACCGTCTATCTGCCAATGGTGAATACTGCGGCACCCTGTTCGCCTCCAGGGACGCACTTAAAGGCAGTGCGATAGAAAACATGTTTGGTACATTGAAAACAATGGCTGACAATCATCTTGAATCACTGGGCGGCTTCGCAGCCTTGATTCCCACGTGCCAGTTGGCAAGGATTCAGCTTGTTGAAAAACTCCGGCACATAGGCGCACCCATGCGCGTACTGGATACAAAAGGCAATATCGATACCGAAATTACCAGCATTATAAAAAACGCCAGCGTTGATCCACACAATTATTCTTTTCCTGCGAACTACCGGAAGGTATCAATGGATGAAAAGATTGATCAGGTACTGAGCAGCAGCACGCAAACGGAGCCAAAACCGAAGAGCAAAGCCGAGTTACGCAGCATGATGCGCGACTTGCAGCGCAGCGGCAAGATGACGCCCGAAGCACGCGAACAGATGAGACGCTACCGGGAGATGATGCGGCAAAGCCGTTATTGAAAAAATATTCACCGCAGAGGCGCGGAGACGCAGAGAGATTTGCAGGTGTTCGTAGCAGCGGCTTTAGTCGCGAACATCGACAATTCGCGGCTAAAGCCGCTCCTACAAACAATAGAAACCTCTGCGGTGAACACATCCCCTCCCCCTACTACCAGCCACTATCCGCGCAAAAACTCGATAATCTTCTTCTCATACCAGTACTCCGGCTTCCAGGGATACTTGCCCGTAACAAAGCCAACATGCCCCCCATTGCGGGCGAGCAGAATTTCCACACTCGCACTCACCTCGCTTGCACCGGGAGCAGTTTCCGGGAACATGAAGGGATCATCCAGCGCATGAATGATCCTGGTCGGCACTTTAATGCCTGCCAGGTACTGCCTGCAGCTCGACTCGCTGTAATAATGATCTACCCCGCTGAATCCGTGCAGCGGTGCGGTTACCCTGTCATCAAATTCCCAGAAACCATTCAATTTACTAATCTCAACATTCAGTGGTGATTCAATGCGCTTGAATTTCTCAGTATAAGAACGCTTGAGTGATTTCATTAGATGAATTTCATACATATGTGAAAGACCGCGTTCCAGTCGCCTGGCCGCATCAGCCAGCATGAAAGGCACAGACACAGCCACACCCAGCTGCAGGGGATTGGAGTCGCCGGTCTGACCCAGCCATTTCAACAACACATTACCGCCCAGAGAAAAGCCAATTGCAGCATGTACAGCTGTGTTCGTCATCTGATTGATGTAATCGACGACCTGCGCAAGATCACCCGTATCACCAGAATGATACGACCTGGGCAAACGGTTCGGTTCCCCGCTGCAGCCTCGAAAATGCATCAACACAGGCCTGAAACCGGCTTTTTCCAGCGCCAGCATCAGGCTGCCTGCGTAATGAGAATGCAGGGAGCCTTCCAGGCCATGCAGCAAAAGCACAATTGGCCGATCGGCTTTCCTGCTCCAGCACAGGTCAACGAAATCACCGTCACTCAACTCAAGGCGCTGATTGCTCAAATCCGGTGCGGACCGCCTTCTGAACATAACCGGCCAAAGGGTTTGCAGATGCGGTGACGGCAACCACCAGGCGGGTTTGAAAGATGATTCTGTCAACATAGACTCAAATACAAGCTCAACTCATAGTTCGGCCAGTTCAACCGCCCCTGTTACACCTGCAACGCAGCGATTCTGCCAGTAATATCAGCAACATAATGATGATATGCATTCGCGCAGAGTGGCCTGATAATTATTCTTGATTATATCGATAGATTAGCTTGTTGTTCTGCAATTCCTTTCTATAATCAAATACATAAGGTAATTATAAGAATAACTGAATGCCTAAATCTGTATTTATTTCCCTGCTGTTAACATTAGTCTTAACAGCCTACGCCGGTGTTGTTGCTGCTGCAACAGACACACCTTTGACTATTTATCAGCTTGCAGAAAAAAATGATGCCGAAATTCTGGCAGCTTTTGCCGCCCTGCAGGCAGAACGCGAAACCAGGAACCAGAGCAAAGGCGCTTTGTATCCATCGCTCGTATTGACCGGTGAAGTTGCAGCCAACCGCGAAGATGTCGAGACAACTGGCGTAGGTACTTCCGGGGAAACATCGTATAACAGCCATGATGTTGCACTGACCCTGAGGCAACCGCTCTATCGCAAGGATCTGTTCACAGACCTGAGTATCACCGACTCCAATATTCTGGTTGCAGAGTCCGAGTATAAGGCCGCGCAACAGGATTTGATTACGCGTGTGCTGACAAATTTTTTTGAAGCGCTGGCTGCCAGGGACAATCTTGAGTTTTCCAATGCTGAAAGAGATGCCATTGAAGAACAGCTCGAATACACAAAGAAGCGATATAAAGTCGGTAAATCAACCGTTACCGATTATCTTGAAGCCCAGGCTGCGTTTGACCTGTCCGATGCACAGGTAATTGCCGCACAGGACCTGGTTAAGGATACACTTGATGCTCTTCATGAAATGACCGGCGTTCCGCCAAAAGAACTCGCCCCACTAGGGAAGATGTTCAAACCGATAACCCCTGCCCCCCTGGATGCCAAACACTGGGTAGCAGAAGCAGAAAATAAAAACCCGACCTTGATTGCAGCCAGGTACGAAGTTCAAACAGCCAGTTATGAAGTTGATCGATTCAAATCCGGGCATTATCCTAAATTTGATGTCGTCGCCCGCTATGGCAATGAAGAAACAGGCGGCCGTTTTGGTGACAGCAATATCGACGATGCATCGATCGCACTGCAACTTGAATTTCCGATTTACTCTGGCGGACAGGTCAGCTCACGTGTCAGAGAGGCCCTGAACCGCAAGCAGCAGGCACAGGATGAGATGCTGGGTACACACCGTTCAGTAATAAGGGAAACAAACAAGGTATTCAGAAATACAATAACAGCAATGAACAGGATCAAGGCACTGAGTGTCGCGGTCAAATCCACAGAAACCGCGTTAAAATCCATCAAGGCCGGATATACAGCCGGAACAAGAACCAACGCCGACCTGCTCCGCGCGCAAAGAGAACTGTATAAAGCCAGACTGGATTATTCAGCATCCAAGTATGAATATGTAGCCAACTATTTCCAGTTGAAGAACATCACCGGCAATCTCAGCGAGGATGATGTGCAAATCATTAATGCATGGTTTGATAAATAGCAACCCGCCAGTATCGAAGTGTATCCAGTGAATGATCCCGATACACATTATTCAAACCGCAAATAAGCGCCAATTCACGCAAATACTATAGTGTAGTTTGGATCAGAGTGTAGCCCGTATCAAGTGAAATGTAATACGGGAAATCTCTACCAGCATCAGGACCCTACGCACTATAGTGTAGCTTGATCAGAGTGTAGCCCGTATCAAGTGAAATTTAATAGTCAAGACTCAATCAGACAGCCAGTGTCAGATTAACTCAAACCCTGACCATGATTAATTATCTACAGCCAGAATTGTCGATTCAGTCAAAGCTATAAATATTTACTCTCGCAGAGGCGCAGGGAACGCAGAGGTTACATCTGTAGGAGCGACTTCAGTCGCGAATTTCAGCCGATATTCGCGACTGAAGTCGCTCCTACGAATACCTGTAAAT
>CALLCZ010000016.1 GCA_937998645.1 uncultured Gammaproteobacteria bacterium | reverse complement strand
AGCGCAAGGTGGATCAGGCGTTAGCCGTAATCCACCATTATGAGATTCGAGCCGGTGCAATACGCTTTGCTATTGCACCCTACCAGGGCATTGTGGCTTACTCTCGCCACTTGTACCTCGTACCTCGTTACTCTGCGTAGCAGTAGTAGGCCTGCATAAGGAACGTTGCAGGCGTAAAGTTCTGTGGGACAAGGGCAAGATTGTGGTATCGCCAGCACCCTGAGTCAATCCGAAGGGCCGCTCCTACGAAATCCTCACAAGTAAAGTAATACCGGAAGAAAACCGGGTTCTTTCAATGCATCCCACGAGTTCCATTGCATCTCACCCAGACTGCTCGCTAATACAGCTGATAACTACATTTATTGAAATGCTTTCTCGATCTCCCTGATATTGTTCTTCATGACTGAGATAAAGTCGCCCTCTTCCGGCGTATTAGCACACGGACTGAATACCAGGCTATTTATATCAAGCTCGTCTAAACGGGCTACCGATTGTTTGTCAGGCTGCCCTTCCCATATCATCCATCCAGCACCATGCGTGGCGAGCAGTTGTTGTAATGCATCCCACTGGTTCTGTGCCGGCATTATTTCAGGCTCCCACATCACGCTTTTGAGGTTGATGTTATAGCGCCGGGCAAGATATTGATAAACAGGGTGTGAAGCAATAAACGGCTTATTGCTATCCTGTTCCATAATGGCCGCGAGTGCCTGATCAAGACTGACGAGATCTTTTTCTAGCGAAGTATAATTTTGTATGAATACATCAGCTTGCTGTGGACGTTGCTTTTTCAGTGCTGACAGAATTACCTTCGCCTGCATGCGAGCCTGATTAAAATCCAGCCAGGTTGTAAAAGCCGTACCTGCATGCGAATGATCACCGCCTGGACCGTGCTGGTGAGTGACCGTTTGCTCTACACTGATATAGTCGCGCTGAAATACAGCAGATGTGTTGACCAGCTTACGTCGTGGCAAACTGGCATGCTTTAACCACTTTGCATATCCGGCACCATTGAGCAGAATCAAATCAGCCCGCTGAAATTCCGCTATGACACTGGCATCCGGTTCCCAGAAAGCCGGATCGATGCCGGAGGGAACAGGCAAAACAACATTCACCGAACTGCCGCCGATGCGTTCGGCAAAATAGGCCAGTGGATAATTGACTGCATAGACTGACAATTTTTCATCGGCACTGGCGGTAAAACTGACAGCCAGCAGTATGCTTACGATTATTTGCCAAAATTTTGCATTCATAACTGTTGCAGCTTCATAGCTTTCTACTAGTTTAAAATAAACATTCGTACCAGTGTCTCGGCATTGGCATCAACGATATGGAGCAGGCCTGCGCAGATGATGCCAGCGGCCAGCACAATAATGACAATCTCTGCAGCGATCAGTTTCACTGCCGTCATACGGCTGCAACCCAGCTTGAAGATGGTAGTCAGTTCACGCTGCCGCAGTCGTACTGAAAGCGCAAACACCAGGGTGATGGCCAATACCGTGGCAAGACCGACGATGGCAATCACCGCATCAATGACGCGCTTGATACGAAAAATATTTTCCATTAAGCCTTGAATGACTTCTGTTGGACGTACGATGTGATATTGCTGATTTTCCAGGTAACGGCCCCTCAGCAAAGTCGCAGCCTTGGCATCATTGGGAACCACCAGCAGCGCTGTAAGCGGATAAATCGAGGCATCACCGTGAAAATGAAAACCCTCCATGTTCTCTTCAGTGATCTCCGTGTACTGAAATAATTTTGCATTGGCGGTAACGCTGTCTTCAGAGCGATTCAGGATCACGCTGCTGTCACGTGTCCTGCTTAAATCTTCGTGGCCATGACCCAGTCCCTCGATTACCCAGGCCGTCTTGAGATCAACGAATACGGCCTGATCATCCGGCGTATGACTGCGTTCCAGTATACCGGCAACCGTCATCTTCAACGGATAAGCGCCTGCCAGGTCAAACAGCGTATCCGGCGAGGAAACGATGCTGTCACCGGGTGCGAGACCGTATTCTTCGGCTACAACGGCACCGATAACAGATTCACCCAGCACGGCCAGCATGCGTCCCTGTGCGATCTGCAGATTGCGAAAATCAAAATAATCGATACTGGTGCCAACGATCGGTTTATTACGTGCCTGAAAACGTATATATAAAGGTATTGCATAGGCCAGACCGGTATCTGTAATTTCATCGGCTGCCTGCATGCTGATGATTTCGGGTACTTCATCATCGAAATAGAGGCTGTTCATCACCAGGTCGAGTGCCGAGCCCCTGGCACCGAGCAGCAAGGGTGTGGAGTTAGCGCGCGATTGCAGCAGCTGCTGGCTCTCTTCCAGTATCAGCTGCAGCGCCATCGGCAGAAAAGCGATCAGGGTAATACAGGCGACCAGGGTTGCAGTGCGCACCTTGTTGAAAACAAGATAGCGCCAGGCAATATAAAGACTGTTGATCAAGCTGCCGTACCGGTGCGAAATTCAAGAAAATCAATGACGCGATCAAAGCGTGGCAGCAGCTCATGATCATGCGTTACGGCCAGCAAGGAAGCACCATGCGATTCAACATTTTCAAACAACAAGTCAAGAATCCTGCCCTTGTTACGCGGATCCAGATTTCCCGTCGCTTCATCAGCAAGGATTAATCGAGGCTGCGGCAATAATGCCCGGCAGATAGCAGCGCGTTGTTTCTCACCCTGCGAAAGCTCGCCGCAAAAGCGTTTCAACTTGTCGCCGATCCCAAGCCCGTTTGATAAATCAATTGCGCGTTGCTGTACCTGCTGAGTCAACTTGAGTGCACGAGTAATGCGATAGGGATGCAGGATGTTATCCAGTACATTCAGGTAATCGAGCAGCTCGAAATCCTGAAACACGAAGCCGATGTTGGTGATGCGAAAGTCCCGCCGCCCGGCATCTTTAAAGGAACTGACAATCTGCCCGGCCACATTTACCGTCCCCTGCTGAGGACAGCTGATCCCTGCTATCAGGTTCAGCAGGGTCGTCTTGCCGGAGCCGCTTGGGCCAATAACGGCGACCTTCTCACCCTGCCCCACAGACATGCGCGGAATCGACAGGTGAAATTCACCCTGCGGGTAGTGAAATTCGAGTGCCTCGATTTCAATCACAACAGGTGCACCGGTGATTTGTCAGTGTGAGAAATTTCCCGCCTTGCATTGTTATACCATCAAATGTGAATACATCAGCTCTTATCTTCAGTCGTTTCTGTTTTTGCGTAAGGATCGAGGCGTTTTTCTTCCAGCAGCTCCAGACCGGTTATTTTCCAATGGCCGTCGACGACCTGTACGTTTACCAGGGCATCATAATAGTTTTTACGGGTATGCACATGGCCCCAGTGCCCAACCGACCCCTGTGCCGTCCATGTTGCCTTCACATCAAAGCCCTTGCCTTCAGACGATGAAGGTTCAGCCCGTGCTTCAAGTATTTCAACTTGTTTCACCCGTGCCTGGGCGCCACCCGCTTTCTTTACCGCAAAGGATTTGCGGTTCTGCAGGTAGATTTCTTCCAGCAAATCCCCCTGCACACTCAACGCCAGCCTGTCATAAACATCCGATTCATCACGGAAATCGAACGAGCGGTATACGTTTTTCAACAGGCTGTGCATGATCAGTTCAGATTCATCATTCGACAATCCGCTGATGAGTGCCGTTGGCCGATTGACCGAGAACCGTGCATAAGGGAATGCAACAACCGCTATCAGCAAGCCGACAATAACCGTTAACAAGGGAAGCCGAAAGGATTGTTGATGCTGACGACGATACCAGAGCCACCACAGTGCCATGAAGATTACGAGCAGCCCTGAAACGCTGCCGATCGGTATCGACAGCTTGTTCACCGTGTCCTTTAGCGCAACCTGCGCCACAGTCGGCGGCGTGTAGTTCTTCAGGAAGTTGGTCCAGGTGTGGACATTGTCATCGGGGGTCAGAAAAGTGGGCAATGGTCCCGCCGGATCAGTCGCTGTGGCGGGCACCTGCCGCACCTGGTCGGTAAACAATTCCCAGTCCACGCTAACCTGCTGTGGCATGCCCTCGGTCAGATAAGCAATAATCACACCGACGATGGCGGTGGATATCTCCAGTCTCTGCGGCTGTTCAAGGATCTGAATGCCGGAAATACCGACAGTGACGTAATTACTGCGATCCATGATTGGCTTGAGTGCCTCACCATCAACCTTGACGATGTTCTTCGCAAGCAGGAACGACTCGATGCGTTGCCTGAGGGTACCCAGTTCATCTACTTCGATGTATTCTGTGCCGCGCAACCCCAGATCCATCCACTGTTCCAGGTCCCTGACCCGGATCAAGACTTCATGGCGTACTTCATGGGGTTCGACATAGAGAAAGGACATCAGGGCCGATTTATGATGGCGTTTGAGGTTAGGGTTGTCGAATTTTGAATACCAGGGATCCGACCAGTCCAGCTTCAGTTTTGCAGGCGCCCCAAAATAGCGGAAATCAATTACTGGTACTGCCTTGTGATAAGCAATAAAGCCAAGTGTCACTTTGGCCCTGCCCTCATCATCCAGCGGCGGCACCATGGTGATGTGCCCGGGTTTTCCTTCGAAGGGATATATGATCTCGGCATACAGCACGCGCTTGTCGGCCGGTGCTTCCGGGACGCGCTGGCGTGTATAGGGGTTGATCATGCCTGCGAACGGCGAGCGCCGATCAACACGCATCCTCGGTTCCACCAGCAGCAGTTGTGCCGGCAGGTTTTTGCCATCATCAGAAATGAACTTCAGCGTATTACTGGCGAAATGTTCGATTCTTTCCTCGAGTGATGCACGCTTGATCTCCTTGCCCTCGATCCAGTCATCCGGTATCAGCTCTTCGAAGCTTGAAAGATCACCGACATACACTTCCAGTTTGACCTTGACGTGATCGTCCATGACATAGATCTCGGCGATATTGGGCGAGGTTTCTGCACCGGTGAGATTGATCCAGTCAGACTGCGCTGGTTTGGGTGCAGTGACGAATATTATTAGTAGCGTTACCGCTAGAAGATGATTAGCTGGCGTCATTAACTAAGATGATCACAACTTGAACTGAAGAGCAATTATAACCTCAGGCCGCGATACAGAATAGTTTGCGGCAAAAAGCGCGGGAAGGAGAGACCTCCTGACTTTGACGTAATCGTCAGGAGATCTCTAACATTCATTCAACTTAACAGTAACAATACAATCGTTTAATTCACACTTGCCTGCTGAGGAATACCATCATCAACTGCTGTTTCTGACAACTCCGGTTTGCTCACATCCTTGAACAAGTGCATATCAATAACTCGTGCTGAAGCACCATCATAGAAGCCATATTCTTTGACAAAGGTTTCCGGATTCACAAAGGTGCCGAACAGCATATCGATAACCGGCAGTTCGCAGTAATTGTTGCGATGACTGCCGCGTTGATGATGCACGCTGTGGCTCTCCGGGCGTACAGTAATATACCCCAGCCAGCGTGGTGTGCGGATATTGGCATGTGACAGAAAAGCCATGAAAGTCACGATCAGCAAGGTCAGCGTAGCCGCTTCTGCAGTAATGCCTATACCCAGAACCAGACAGACACTGCCGAGCAAAGTCCAGCCAATCATGTCAGCAATACTGAAATAGTTGGCACCATACATATCCAGGCGTTCTGCACTGTGATGCATCTGGTGAAAAGTATGCCACAGAAAATCAGAAGCGTGCATGGAACGATGCCACAGCCAGGTGCCGAACTGGAACACGAATACACCTGCAATCGTGCCACCGACAGTACCCAGCGAGGTCAAATCAAACAGCTGGTACCCGGCAAGATAGCCATCAGTGAACATCGGCAAGTAACTCGATAGAAAGAAATAAGTGGCGAAAGAAATCAATCCTCGAAGTTTCCAGCCACGGATTTCTGGCAGTTTCTTCGCAGGCGCGACCATCTCCCAGACTGCGAGCACAGCGAACATACCAATGATGATCTGCGCGACCGGATCGGCCAGTATTTCAAGGGGTGTCGGATAAGTGTTTTCCATGATGTTGTCTCCTCTGTAATCAATTATTCAAGTTTGTTTAAGCGTATAAAAAAAGCCAGCTGGCATGAATAAATGTAAGAAAAACACTGAGTTAAAACTAGTGGACGAGCAGTACTTTTTAACAAACTTTTTTATTATTTACATATGCAACAACAGGTTACAGAACAAAAAGGAGGACTTAGCAGCTATTAACATGAACAGATATAATAAAAAACTGTACTCACAGTACAGTAAACCTTTATACACAGTTTAATAAAAAGGATCTCATGACTACCAAAGGCGAAGAAACCCGCGAGAATATCCTCAACATCGCGCAGTCGATCATGCTGCAGAAAGGCTTCGCCGGCACATCGCTGGATGAGATCATTGCAGCCTCTAATATCACCAAGGGCGGTTTCTTCTATCACTTCAATAGCAAGGATGATCTTGCGGTCCACCTGATGCTGAAATACCAACGCGATGATATAGCTTTCTTCAACGGGCTGTTCGATCGCGCCGAGGAACTCAGCGATGATCCGCTGCAGCAGATGCTGATCTTCCTCAAGCTGCTATCCGAAGCCATGGCTGAAGTACAGAAGAACCACCCCGGCTGTCTGGTCGCCACCTTCACCTCTGCCAATCAGACCGTGAACCAGCAGGTACGCGACGTCACTGCAGAGTGCCTGGTAACCTGGCGCGATTCGTTCAGGGACAAGCTCGAACGCATCAACGACAAATATCCCGAAGATGTTGATCTCGATACACTGGCCGACATGCTGTCGTCGATCATAGAAGGCGGCATCATCGTTGCACTGGCGCTGTCCGACACCCGTATCCTGGTCGACCAAATCCTGCATTACCGGAATTATATTCGCATGTTATACGGCGACACATAAGCAGATAACATGGGGTTTATAATGGCATTTGTTAATACAGCGTCATTCCTTATTAACAACACCTGTTTAATATCAATAAATTCCCAATGACTCGAACACAAAGCAGGCGCCATAAAAATATGAACCTTAAATTTATTCCTGTCGCTACACTGCTAATCAGCGCCTGCCAAACAACACAATCAACTGACCCGTCGTTGCTTACATTCAAAATCCCCAACGGCTCAACATTGTCGTTGAATAAAGACCTGGAAATTCCCGAAGACAAGACACATGCACTACTGCAGACCGGCAAGTTAACGACTGATAAAAAAAGGGACGACTACAAGCTCAATTGCCGTTTTGACGTAAAAACATTCGGCCCGCGCACGATCAAGCCTGAAGTATTCAAGATTCGACGCACTGAAGACGGCCAGGAGAAGGTCTCTGATGCCGGCATAGTACGTTTTTATTCTGACGTTTATCTTGCTTCTGACAAAGGCACAGATATTATCAAGCTGACCTGCCAGGAATGGGGTGGAAAAATTGACAGGAACTTTACCGTGTCAGAAATGGAAACGGCATTAGGTGATTATTTCACTTTTACTTTTCCGGCAACTAAGCCAGCCGAGTAATACATACGTTGCAGCCAAAACTACCAGTGATAGCTGAAATCAGCCGCAACAGACCGGCTCATGGTGTACAGGCCGGGCAGCCCACCTTCATCAAAGTAAAACGATTTCTTCTCGCCAACAATATCCAGCCAGAGGTTGTCGGTTAATTGCTTCAAGTAGCCAAAAGCAACTCGTGCTTCCCTGACCGTGGGGTGACCCCTTGAAGGGTTACTGAACGAAAAACCGTTGATGAAACGACTTTCCAGGTAGACGCTTCCGAATCGGTCATGCTCCCATGCCAGGTTGAAATTGATCCCGACAAAAGGATTGGACACATCGGAGTAGCCCGTGACTTTCGTTTTCGCCCATGACCAGCCGGTCCACAGCTGTACCGCACCCGTGATTGCTTGTGGTGATTCCCTGTTCCACTGGTAGACCCCGCTGCGGCCAGCACGAAAGAACGACAGTTCCGTGTAATAGTCGACTTCCAATGGATCATCCGAAATAACGCGGACTGCACCCAGCCTGACCAGATCGGCTGTTGCACGCAAGTCTTTAGAACTCTCTACGGCTGGTTTGTACAAAGTTGCCCATGGCGTGAAATCCAGCATCACGTATTCCAGCCCGGTACTCTCTTCAAGACCAAAGCGAAGTTGCGCATCGAGCAAGCCGTAAAAATATTCAGGCTGCGAAGGCATGGCACAACACTTTCTTCTGTCGGATGTTTCACCTTTTTTGTTCTTAAAGAAGTAGCGCCCATCAAGAAACAACTTTGTGCCGTCAAACTTCGGATCAGTTGCCTTGTCCTCGTAGGCAATCGCAGCGCCGAGTGATTTCTCATGGACATCCCATATCTCTGCAACAACTGGTGATGCATGAAATAAAACACAGATAATTACGATATAAAACTTACTGAGTTTGTTCATGGGTAACCGTCTCACGGTAATTATTTTCAAAGGGCATAATAAAACCAATGGTGTCAAACACCATTGATTCCAGTCAAATGAAATTTTAACTGCTTAGCATTAAATAAACCGGGCCAGAGAGCATTTAACTCTATTATTATAAACAATTGCTCTCTGAACCTGTTTTTTACTAACAGTGATATGCAGCACTGTTAATAACGGCTCCCGGAGGAGCCGCTATTGATCAGTATTTAATCGATAGGCTGCGTTGGTGGCGGAACCAATCCCTCAATCTTGCCTTTTATTAACCAGTCTGATGATAACCCGGTAGCCGGTTCACCACGGGGTGCAGTGTCCCATTCCTTGCTGGTGCCCTGTGGCCAGGACTCGTGATTGAAAGTAACTTCTCGTACTTCGATGTTGTCTTTGGTCACATTAATTACGGTCAAGTCATCCGACATGGTCAGGGGGCCGTCATAGGTTTTGCGAACGCCTTCGAAAATCTCCAGCTCGACATCGCGATGATTCCAGTAATGATATGCGACAGCCATACGCGGCTTCACTTCAGACATCAATTTACCAAAGGCTTCAGGTGGCGTATGAATCTGCGAGGTTACCCAATAGGCCTGTTTATAAGGGAAGCCGGAAATATCCATCCACTGCTCAGGTGTGAAAAAACATTCGTGTACAACAACGTCAGCACCTTTGGCTTCTTTTGCAAACCACTTGTTAGGCACACTGTCGCCACCAAAGACGAAACTCAGTCCGTTCCAGTCCAGACGAAAGCTGACAGAACCATCACGAATATGTATCGCGGGGAAAGACGTTACCTTAACGCCGTTCTGATCATAAATGACGGCAGTTTTCGAGAAATCAAATTCATGCGCAACGATCTCACCACCGGCATTCGGCAAGGTGCCTGCACGTGAAGTGACATCCCAGGCCCAGGCTTCACGAATATGGTCGATATGCACCTTGGTGCCCAGCTCAGGGGTTGCTCCCGACGGGCCGTAAACATGCAGCGGCGTATAGCGGCCACCCAACCAGCCGCCTACCCAGAGTGCGGCGATATCACCGACATGATCGGTGTGTAGATGACTGGCGAAAACCTTGTCCAGCTTGGAATAGTCAGCTTCCAGCCCGGCAAGTCGGTCCGTGGCGCCGGTGCCTAAATCGAACAGAAAAGATTCGCCATTACCCAGTTCGACCAGGAATGATGCCGCGACATTACTGGGTGACTGGTTCGGCATGCCGGTACCCAGTGCGGTAATGCGCATCTCACCCTTGCCCAGTTTCTCGGTATTAGGGTAATACGTGCGTGGATAGCGGTTATCCTTGATTTCCTGGGGTATACGCCCGGACGGTACATTGAAGCCATCCACCTTGTCGGGTTTGGCCAGGGAATTCGTACTCAAGAAAAATATTGCAGATACGCATGCAGCGAATCCTAAAAGGCTGATTTTCATAATTCTCTCCTGTTTATGACAGTTGCTGAGCAGACAGCCTCATGTTGCCGAGCCCTCGAAATCACACTTGGCAAATCATGCGACTCTATGAATTAAATCACCAGTGAAAAGCCAGCGCCAGTATCGGACCGGAATGATTCATATCATATTTGAAGGTATCGGCCCCGCTGCCCATATCAACGTCGTAATCCAGCACGCGCCAGCCGCCGAAGGCTGACAGCAACTTGGTGAAGCGGTAGTCAAAGGCGGCGAGCACATTCCAGACCACATCCGAGTCGCCGGCGCCAATGTCGGCGCGACCAATGAACGACCACTTGTCGTTGATGCTGCGCATGTAGCGGCCGCCAATGAAAAAGTCATTGATGGTTTCCTTGATCGCGATCTGTGAAACCGGCGCTGGCGGTTGCGGCAGGCCGGTGATGGTGAGATCCAGATCATAACTTCTGACACCTGCCAGCAGCTGCCACGGGTTGTTTGGTCCGAACCGATACAATGCAGCCACCTCGATAATGGTGTTCTTCATATCCACATTGAGCTGAACCGGCGTGCCCGGGATCTCCGCCTTGGGCGTCAGGTTCAGGTACGAGTAGTCGGCGATGATGCCCCAGTTGCCCTTGGCACCCTCGTAATGAATAGTGAATATTCCCGAAAGATCAGAGACCGCGTCCTTGAATTCAATCTCCAGAGGTACTGTAGTGGTACCAAAAGTCGAGGTGCCGGACATGCTCACACCCCAGAGATACAGCGGCGCCAGGGTATTCTGCCAGGTGTTGAAGTCTTTATTCGAATCCGCCCACGACTGCGAGCTGAACAGCAGCACACAGCCGATAGCTACGATGCGTAATACCCGATCCAGTAATCTTTGCGTGATCATCTTGATTCCCCAAAAAAATAAAACGGTTAGCCTATGGCAAGAGCCATCTTTTAATCATCTACAATGGCCCATGTCATTACTATGCTATTTGGGACAAGTCCCCGTTTTATGATGCAGATCAAGCACATGCCGGCAGGCCGCTACTAACCCTACACTCAAATCTGAAACAGTCAAGGCGCCTGTCACAGCTCCTCATCTTCCAGACCAGGCAGCATCTTTAATTATTCATCAACAAGGAGTAATGTAATCTCTATGCGATTTGGGACAAATGCACTATCAGGAATTACTGATGAACAGTCATATACATACCAACAAGGCCTCGGTTGCCAGTGCAGATGAATTTGAAGCTTCTTTAACAGCAGTCGCTGGCTCAATAAAAATCACGCCGAAATACGCCGGCAGCTTCAAGGCCGATATCAGTACCATGCGGCTGCAACACATCGGCTTGGCATTGCTGGATTTTAATCCATTGCATACACTGATCGAACCGCAGCACAACTTTTACTGCCTGACGGTACCCATAGTTAATTCCTGCCATATTAAAGATGCCTTTAGCCGGCGCGAGTACACCAGGAACACGGCACATCTTCTGTATCCTGACCGTATGCTCGACAGCCAGCACAGGGAGAGATGCAAGCTACTCGGCGTAACTTTCATGATTGGCGACCTGGATGACATAGCCGTGAAGTTGCTGGGCAATGCCAATGTATTAAAACCACTTAATGACTGCAGCCTGTCACTTACAACTCCGGCAGGCACAAACCTGGTACACAAATTGACTCATGCCTGCGGTGTAATCAACCGGAACAGCAAAGCTCTCGATTCAGAGTTGACCGGAATGGAACTGGAAGATGACCTGGTTACCGCGTTGTTACTCGCGATGGAAGAAAGCCAATACGACACAGAACAGCACATAGCCGGCAGGACCGAAAAAGTCCGGATTGCCAATGCTGAAGATTACCTGTTCTCCAACCTGACCAATCCCGTAACACGTGCCGAACTTGCTGAAGTTGCGGGTGTTTCCATACGCACTTTATCAAGGGCCTTTATGAGACGACACGGTGTCGGGCCGATGAAGTTTTTGAAACAAAGGCGCATTGAGGCTGTGCGCATGGAATTGATTAATGCACAGCCCGAAAATGCAAAAATATCTGATATTGCCTTGCGTTATGGTTTTACCGAGCTTGGGAAGTTTTCTTTGTTGTACAAGTCACTCTATAACGAAAAGCCGTCTGAGACATTAAAGCATTAACATCTCCGACTTTATAAATGTCAGTACAGGCCTGATCTG
>CALLCZ010000015.1 GCA_937998645.1 uncultured Gammaproteobacteria bacterium | reverse complement strand
CACTAATTTGCTAATTTAGCTGTTGCATTATACATGCCGCTGCTCTATCTTTAGCGCCCTGTTATTTCAAGAAATCGCGACACATAGATAAGGGGAAATTTATGAATCCATTACTATCAATTAAAGGAACAATCACCGTAGGTGTTGTGCTGGCACTGGCAGTGGCTTTTGGCCTGGGTAACGGTCTGGGCGGTCTTAATGCTGTTATCTGGCTCCACGTACTCGCGGGTGTTGCCTGGATAGGCCTGCTGTATTACTTCAACTTCGTTCAGGTTCCAGGTGTTGCGGCCGCACTGGCCGAAGCAGACAATGGCGGCCCTGGTCCCGCTGCTATCAACAAGTATGTCGCACCAACCGCATTACTGTGGTTCCGCATGGCTGCGGCTGTTACCTGGTTAACGGGCATCAGTGGCCTGGCTCAAATCGGTGGCGGCATGGACGGCATTATCAATGCCTTCACATTATCTAACGGCATGGGCGTAATCGGCCTGGGCGCATGGCTGGGCACCATTATGCTGTTCAATGTCTGGGTACTGATCTGGCCAAACCAGAAGAAAATCCTTGGCCTGGACGGAAAAACGCACGACGCAAGTACCATCGCTGGTGCGAAGAAAATAGCACTGCTTGCTTCACGCACCAACACAGCCCTGTCCGTACCTATGCTGCTTTGCATGGTTGGACACGGTCACGGACTGGCTTTCTAAGCTACACCGCTTACAGCATTCGCTGATTCGAAGGGGCAGCCTGATAGCCGGGTCTGCCCCTTTTTTTGCTTGTGCACACAGCAGAATAACGTATAATCAGGCGTTTAACGGCAGCCAAGGCTGCCGTTTTTGATTTCACAATACCAGTATTCCGATGTCTGACAACCAGCACTTGATGACAACCTATGCACCCATGGATGTCACCTTCGACCATGGCGAAGGGGCAATTCTGTGGGACACTGACGGTAAGCAGTACCTGGACGCGCTTGCCGGTATTGCCGTGTGCGGTCTCGGGCACGCACACCCGGCTGTGACATCAGCGATTTCAGAACAGGCTGCAAAACTGCTACATACTTCCAACCTGTACCAGATAGAAAACCAGCAGTTACTGGCCGATGAGCTGTGTCGCCTGTCTGGACTGGACAGCGTTTTCTTCTCCAACTCAGGTGCCGAAGCCAATGAGGCCGCCATCAAGATTGCCAGAATGTATGGCAACAGCAAGGGCATTTCATCGCCCAGTATTATTGTGATGGAGAACAGCTTTCATGGACGCACCATGGCCACGCTCTCTGCAACAGGTAACCGTAATGTACAGGCTGGCTTTGAGCCCCTGGTACAGGGTTTTATCCGGGCACCTTTTAATAATGTCGAAGCCATAGAAAACATCGCCGGCAACAGCAGCAATGTCGTTGCGGTCATGGTTGAGCCGATACAGGGAGAATCCGGTATTGTGGTTCCCGATACTGATTATCTCAACAAGCTACGCAAGATCTGTGACGACAACGACTGGCTGCTCATTCTCGATGAAATACAAACCGGCATGGGACGCACAGGCAAATGGTTCGCGTATCAGCATAATGGCATTCTTCCGGACATCATGACCCTTGCAAAATCGCTCGGCAATGGTGTGCCTGTTGGCGCCTGCGTAGCAAGCAGCAAGGCTGCTGCAGTGATGAAACCGGGCAGTCATGGATCTACTTTTGGTGGCAACCCGTTAGCTTGTGCCGCAGCACTTGCTGTGATCAGGACGATTACACAGGAAAACCTCGTCGAAAGGGCTGCAACGATCGGAAAACTGCTTCAAGATAAGCTCAGTGCAGCATTGGGCAATATTGCCGGCGTATCCGAGATCCGCGGCATGGGGCTGATGATCGGAATCCAGCTGGAGAAACCCTGCAAGCAATTGATGACAGAAGCCCTTCATCAAGGTCTTCTCATCAGCGTGCAATCTGAACATGTGATTCGCCTGTTGCCACCACTAACCATTAATGAAGAGCAGATTGATACATTAATAACCACGTTAAGCTCGGTTGTTATATCATTTCTGCAACAGGAAGCAGCCTGAGCGCATGCATTTATGAGAGCCTGTTATGACTTTGCGACATTTTCTAACGCTTACAGATTTAACCAGTGGTGAACTTACCGCAATATTGCACCGCGCAATTGAGCTTAAGGCCCAGCATAAAAAAGGCGAGCTTTACCAACCGTTAAAAAATCGTATACTCGCGATGGTTTTTGAAAAATCATCTACACGCACACGTGTTTCCTTTGAAGCCGGCATGGCACAGTTCGGCGGCCATGCCATCTTCCTTTCCCCACGAGACACTCAGCTTGGGCGGGGCGAGCCAATAGAAGATAGTGCACGCGTTCTTTCCAGCATGGCAGACTGCATAATGGTGCGTACATTTGAACACGAAAAAATCGAATGTTTCGCGGAGTTTTCATCCGTACCCGTGATTAACGGGCTTACTGATGAAGTGCATCCCTGCCAGTTACTGGCTGACATGCAGACATTCCTCGAGCACAGGGGGGATATCAAAGGCAAGACAGTAACCTGGATTGGTGACGGCAATAATATGTGCCACTCTTACATGCATGCTGCAAAGCTACTCGACTTTAAACTGAATATCGCCTGCCCTGAAGGGTATGACCCAATGGACAAGTTTATTGACGAAACCTCAACGCATGTTGACCTGATGCGTGACCCTGCACAAGCATGCAATAATTCAGATCTTATAGTCACCGATGTATGGGCCAGCATGGGTCAGGAAGATGAGCAGTCAAGGCGCGAAGCCGCTTTCGCACCATACCAGGTAAACGCTGCACTTATGAGCACTGCCAATTCCGACGCTATTTTCATGCATTGCCTGCCAGCACATCGAGAGGAAGAAGTCAGTACCGAGGTGATTGATGGCAAACAGAGCGTAGTGTGGGACGAAGCCGAAAATCGGCTGCATGCTCAAAAAGCATTACTCGAATTTCTACTAGTCGAGTAAAAACGCAGTGCTTTTGTTTTGGCCAAAGCACAGAACCTCAAGCCTGGTGGTCGGTATCGTGTCGATACTGTTTCAGCACTCGTCCGCAGCACTGGACGCGGATTATTGCGCAGCGCAATATCCGTCCATCACTTCATATCAACCGCCCCCATTCTTTGACGAATCCAGGCGGGACAATATTGACATAAGTGCAAACAAAACATTAACCGACAAAGCCGGCTCTTCTACTTTTGAAGGTAATGTGATTCTTGAGCGACACGAACTCAGAATTAAAGCCGACATTGCGAGTCTTGATAATACAAACAGAGAAATATCAGTCAACGGTAATGTTCACCTTGACACCACAGCCATGTCAATAGATGCTGACAGCGGCAGGTTTTTTCTGGACAATAAAAACTCTGAATTCAGCAACATAAGGTTTTTTATACCTGAAACACGCTTACGCGGACATGCAGAAAAGGTGACGTCAGAGGGCAAAAAATCAGCAACTTTATCTTCATCAAGCATTACCAGCTGTCCTCCAGACGATATCGACTGGCTACTGTCTGCCAACTCAATAGAACTTGACCTGCAAGAACAATACGGTAAAGCCCGCGGGGTAGTTCTCGAGTTTCATAAAGTACCTTTTCTATACACGCCGTATATTGAATTCCCGGTTGGCGACAAACGACGCAGCGGTCTGTTAACACCTTCATTTGGAACTTCTTCATCCAGAGGATTCGAGCTGGTCGTCCCCTGGTACTGGAATATCGCGCCCAACCAGGACGCGACCATTGCCCCACATTATATGGACAGGCGCGGCCTGCAACTGGACACGCAATACCGTTTTCTGACTGAATCGACGAATGGCACCCTCGATTTTAATTACTTGAACAAAGACAGGATCACCCTAGAAGAACGCTACTCACTGAAATACTTGCAACATACAAAATTTACCAGCAACATCAGGCTGAATATTGATTACAAGGATGTTTCAGACGCAGAGTACTTGCAGGATTTTTCATCAAGCCTGATCGACTCAAGTACCACGCACCTTAGCCAGAACGCCAACCTGATCGCGAGTTATACAAACTGGCATATGCGCGCACAGTTGCAAACTTATGAAACACTGGACCTGACCATTGCAGAAGAAGACAGGCCTTACAGCATGCTGCCAAAGCTGGTGCTAAGAGGCGATGAAGAGCTGCTCGATAACATGAATTTCACGCTTGGCTCTGAATGGGTCAATTTCGTCCACGAAGACAATATCAGCGTTGAAGGCACCCGGTTTATTTTCCAGCCCGGCATCGAGCTGCCATTCCAGGGCAGTGCATGGTTCCTCAAACCAACAATCGAATACAACCACACCCAATACAATGTGACTGATGGTGGCAGCACGAAAATAGACACCCCCGACCTGAATTTACCAATTACATCGATTGATAGCGGCCTGTTCTTTGAGCGCATCATGCAGAACAAGCTGATACACACCCTCGAACCCCGGCTGTTTTACCTGTATGTTCCCTATGAAGATCAGACCGACCTGCCACTGTTTGACACCAGCGTGCCTGATTTCACTCTTTCTCAAATGTTCAGGAAAAATCGATTCAACGGTGGAGACCGCATTGGTGATGCAAACCAGGTGACGGCAGCACTTCGATCCCGAATCATCAATCCCGCCACAGGCTATGAATACATGCGCGCCAGCATTGGCCAGATATATTATTTCGATGACCGCAGGGTGACGCTTGACAACATACCGAATACCAGCAAGTCATCAGACATAATTGCTGAAATAAGCGGAACATTGTCAAACTGGAGCGCTAAAGCCGGCGCACAATGGGATATTGAACAACATAACGCAGCTAAAAGTAATGCATCGATACATTACAAATCAGAAAATAATGCTCTTTTTAATCTTGGCTATAGCAGAAGACGCGAAACCGCTGAAAATACCGAAGCCCTTGAACAAACGGACGTTTCATTTGTCGCACCTGCAGGTAAAGATTTTACCATTATTGGCCGTTGGAACTATTCAATTAAACAGGGACGTGACCTTGAGACAATAGCCGGCCTTTCATACGACAGCTGCTGCTGGAGTACGATCATCGCACTTCAGCGTAATCTTGTCTCATCAAGCACTATTGATGAGGATTACAACAATACAATACTTTTCCAGCTTGTGTTAAAAGGCCTGGGCAGTGTTTCAGGTGACAGTGCTGTCGAGAAATTAAAACAATCGATACTTGGGTATCAGGAAGAATATTAAGAATTTCAACTATGATGCACAGCCATTTTTCAATATTACAACTCAGATTATTATTCATTTTCATTCTGACAGGTTTAGTGTTTAACAGCAGCGTCTACGCGCTTGCGCCCCTGGACAGTATTGCCGTCGTGGTTAATGAAGATGTTATTACCAGCAACGAGCTGGCGAACAAGGTCAGATACTATGAAAATCAGATACGATTGAGCAGCGGCTCGGTATCAGACATGGACAGCCTGAAAAAACAGGTACTGGAACGCATGATTCGCGACAAAGTACAGCTACAACAGGCAGCACAATTCGGCATACAGGTTGATGATATAAGCCTTAATCGCATGATCGATTCCATGGCGAAGAAAAACGACATGTCACTCAACCAACTGCGCGCAACCCTTGAACAGGAAGGCATTGATTTTGGTGATTTCCGCAGTCAAACACGTGATGAGTTAATCATTCAGGAACTGCAAAAACGCATGGTGGCAGACAAGGTCAATGTTACTCCCCAGGAAATCAAGCAGTTCCTGGACAGCAGTATGCAGCAAGGCAAAAGCGGGACCGAGTTCCATCTGCTTCATATATTGATTGCGACACCAGAAAACGCCAGTCCTGATGATATCCAGAACGCTCAAAAAAAAGTGGAAAATATTTATCAGCAATTACTTCAGGGTGCTGATTTCAAGCAGCTTGCGATACGCGAGTCAAACGGCAGTAATGCGCTTAATGGCGGTGACCTTGGCACAAGAAAGGCCAATGAGTTACCCGAATTATTTCTGCAGGCAATTGAGGGGCTGCAGCAGGGAGAAGTCAGCAAGCCGATTCGGAGTGCCAGCGGATTTCATATATTAAAGCTGGCCAGCTCGAGCAGCAATGTTGAAATGGTTACGCAAACGCATGCTCGCCACATACTGATAAGGACCAGTGCGGACATAGATGATAATAAAGCGCGTGAAAGTCTGCAGGACATCAAAAATCGCATCGAACAGGGCGAAGACTTTGCCGATCTCGCCAACGAATTTTCAGAAGATCCCGGCTCAAAGATAAAAGGCGGCGACCTCGGCTGGGCCAACCCGGGAACTTTCGTACCTGCATTTGAACGCGTAATGGCATCGCTTGCAGACGGAGAGATATCCGATCCATTCAAGAGCCAGTTCGGCTGGCACATAATGCAGGTACTCGAACGACGTGAGGTAGACATGGCTAAAACAGTTATGGAAGCCAAGGCAATGCAGGCTATCAGGGCACGAAAAATAGATGAGGAGCTGCGATTATGGTTGCGCAAAGTTCGTGACGAAGCCTATGTTGAATATATCGACACCAGCTTGAAACCCGATCAAGAATAATAACAACAAAGCAGAATGCAACATCGTGCAAAGAAGCGCTTTGGCCAGAACTTCCTGGTTGACACCAATGTCATCGATAAAATAATTCACAGCATCAATCCGCAAGCTGATGACCACATTATCGAAATCGGACCCGGCCTCGGTGCCTTGACACAGCCATTATTAAAAACATTAAACCGGCTTGACGCTATCGAACTGGACCGGGATGTAATACCTAAACTTAAAACTCTTGAAGGCAGCGAAAAAATCCATATACATAATATTGACGTACTCACTTTTGACTTCACCGAGTTCAAGCAATCGAATTTTGAACACGGGAAGTTACGAATCATAGGCAACCTTCCATACAATATTTCAACCGCAGTATTATTTCATCTGGTCAATCATAGAAATTGCATTCATGACCTTCACTTCATGCTGCAAAAGGAAGTTGTTGAACGCATCGCTGCCAGCGCCGGATCGAACGACTACGGCAGATTATCTGTCATGATGCAACTGTACTTCAGGATAAGCCCGTTATTTACCGTTGCGCCACAATGCTTCAGGCCTGTTCCCAGGGTCGAATCCGCCATTATCAGGATGGTGCCCAGAACATCGCCGGCCATCAGCCAGGACGAGCATGATGCCTTTGCGACACTGGTCAGACAGGCCTTCTCCCAGCGCCGCAAGACGTTAAAAAACACACTGAGAGACCTTTGTAATACAGAACAGATAGATACTGCCGGCATTGATCCCGGCAAAAGGCCGCAGGAATTGAGCGTAGATGACTATATCAGGCTATTTCGACAGATCCATTGATATTTTCTGCTACCGCAGGTCAGCTGATTTATTCACTCAGGCTACAGATGTTATAATCATAACCTTGCAGGAGGAACATGATCATGTCTGATAATACCTACGAAATAAGTGTCGATGTACAACCTGCCTACATCGCAGAACAGTCAGACCCCAACAGCAATCACTATGTGTTCTCATATACGGTTACCATAAAAAATAACGGCAGCATTCCCGCAAAATTACTCACGCGCCACTGGATCATCACCGATGGCGATGGAGAAGTTCAGGAAGTTAAAGGTGAAGGTGTTGTTGGAGAAACTCCGTACCTCAAACCTGGCGAAGGCTTCTGCTACACATCCGGCACCATGATGAAAACACCAATCGGCACCATGCATGGCAGTTACCAGATGATTGCAGATGATGGCGTCAACTTTGATGCTGAAATCCCGTCATTCAGCCTCAACGTTCCAAATATGCTCCACTAATCCGCATATTGCACGAAGCCACATGGCGCTCAAACACAGTTACAGCGTATTGGCACCGCTGTATGACGCAGCAGTCAGGGGACCGCTCGATCAAGTACGTCGAAAAAGCCTGGCACGCCTGAAGGATATACAGGACAAGGATATTCTTATCAATGGCATTGGCACAGGCCTTGATCTTGAATACCTGCCTGATGGGCCACGCTATACAGGAACAGATATCACACCGTTAATGTTGAGACGTGCTGAAAAACGTGCAGATCAATCAGCTATAGATATCAAGCTGATATGTGCAGACAGCCAGAACCTGCCTTTTGAAAAAGAATCTTTCGATGTCATTATCATGCACCTGATACTGGCCGTTGTGCCAGCCCCTGAACGCGCCCTGCAGGAAGCAGATAGAGTATTGAAAAAAAACGGCAATATTTACATTCTTGATAAATTTCTCAAACCCGGTCAGCTTGCCCCTGTCAGGCGAAGTTTGAATACCGTTCTTCGTCATATTGCAACACGTACAGATGTTGTATTCGAAGATGTGCTAGCGAACTGTAAACACCTGCATCTGGTTCACGACGAGCCGGCACTTGCAGGTGGCTGGTTCAGACTGATAGAGTTGGCCAAAAGATCCTGACGAACAGGAAAGGGGGGTCATGTGGCAATCTATGCCATTGGTGACATCCAGGGATGTTATGATGAATTAATACAGCTTCTGGGAAAGATTAACTATAAAGATGACAGGGACCAGTTATGGTTTACCGGTGATCTTGTCAATCGCGGCCCAAAATCACTCCAGACCCTGCGCATGATTCGGGCGATGGGCGCGAATGCAACTGTCGTGCTTGGAAATCATGATTTGCACCTTCTCGCCACCGCCTACGATCACCTCAAACCAGGCAGGAAAGACACGCTTGACGACATCCTTGATGCTTCAGACAGAGAGGAACTGCTTGAATGGCTGCGATTCAGACCATTGGTCCATGTCGACAATGACCTTGGTATTGCCATGGTACATGCCGGCCTGCACCCTGACTGGACAATAGATAAAGCCCTGTCATTGGCTCACGAGGTCGAGTCCACTCTACGGAGCGACAGGCATATTTCTTTCTACAAGCACATGTATGGAGATAAACCGCGGACATGGTCTGATGATCTGAACAGCTGGGCCCGCCTGCGCTTTATTACCAATATTTTTACACGCATGCGTTATTGCGATAAGACTGGCAGGATGAACATGAATTCCAAGGGCACCCCGGGGACACAAGCCAAAGGACTGCAGCCCTGGTTCGACATTAAAACCCGCCGCAGCAAGGACAACCAGATAATATTTGGCCACTGGTCGACACTGGCACTGCTGAATAGCTATCCTTACAAGAACGTGTATCCGCTTGATACAGGCTGCTTGTGGGGAGGACGGCTCACGGCGATGCGAATCGACAAAAAACCGTTTACCCGCATAAGCATCGATTGCCCCCAATCACAAAAACCAAAGGTAAAAACCTAGGCGCAAAAAAAAAGACCAGCAATGGAGCCTATTGCTGGTCTTTAAAAAATGAATCTGAGGATAATGATTCAGGTAATGTGACCGGCCCTTTCGGGAATAGTTCAAAATTTCCTGAAATTAATTCCGCGCGTAGGTAACAAAACGGTAATCGCTGGGATTTTTCTCATCCGCGCTGTGTTCTTCACTGGCGATAATACTCCATTGCTGAAGGTCAAAATCCGGAAACCAGGCATCACCCTCAAAGCTGTTCTCCACATAGGTGAGGTAAAGCCGATCCGCCCTGGGCAAGGTGAGCTCATAGATAGTGCTACCGCCGATAATCATGACTTCATGCTCTGCGGAGACATAATCCAGGGCCTGCTCCAGCGTATTCGCCGTCAGCACACCCTCGGCATTAAAGTCCGGCGAGCGGGTCAATACGATATTGGTTCGCCCCGGCAGCGCCCGGCCTATGGACTCATAGGTTTTACGCCCCATGATAATCGGTTTGCCCATGGTCACCTGCTTGAAATGCGCCAGATCAGCCGGCAGATGCCAGGGCAGCTGGTTCTCGTTACCAATCAGTCGGTTACGGTCCATCGCCGCAATAATCGATACAATCATCTACCACACAGCCTCATCTGCCTTTATTAAAACTAAAAAATAATTCACCGCAGAGACGCGGAGGCGCAGAGAAAAGCTTATGTTTATGAAAACCATAATAAATTTAACTCTGCGCCTCTGCGCCTCTGCGGTAAAAAAGCTTTTTCAACAAAGGTTAAACCGCGACGACAGCTTTGATATGTGGATGGGCCTCGTAGCCGACCAGTTCGAAATCTTCGTATTTGAAGTCAAATATCGATTTGACTCCTGGATTGATCTTCATCACCGGCAATGGATAGGGTTTTCTGGACAGCTGCTGATCCGCCTGTTCGAGATGATTGGTATACAGGTGCGCATCGCCGAGCGTGTGTACGAAATCGCCCGGCGCCAGATCACATACCTGGGCGATCATCATCGTCAGTAATGCATAGGACGCGATATTGAACGGCACTCCCAGGAAGATATCTGCACTGCGCTGGTAAAGCTGGCAGGACAGTCGGCCATCAGCGACGTAGAACTGAAACATCATGTGGCAGGGCGGCAGGGCCATGTTGTCGAGCTCACCCACGTTCCAGGCGCTGACAATAATACGCCTTGAGTCCGGTGTGTTCCTGATCTGCTCGATAACCTGGGATATCTGGTCGATATGCCTGCCACCGGCAGCGGGCCATGAACGCCACTGGTAGCCGTACACCGGTCCCAGGTTGCCCTCTTCGTCGGCCCACTCATTCCAGATGCGCACGCCGTTGTCCTGCAGATATTTGACATTGGTATCGCCGCTAAGGAACCACAACAGCTCATGAATGATGGATTTCAGGTGACATTTCTTGGTGGTGACCAGCGGGAAACCCTCGCCCAGGTCAAAGCGCATTTGATGCCCGAAAACAGACAGCGTACCCGTCCCGGTCCGGTCTTCCTTGCGTGCCCCGGTTTCACGCACATGACGCATCAGCTCAAGATATTGTTTCATATATGATTTCTATATTGATTAAACTTATTTTGCCACAGAGCCCACAGAGAACTGAGCGATTTTTGTTTTAGATCTGGATTTAGCTTTTCCTCGTCCCTCGTCCCTCGTCCCTCGCTCCTTTCTTTTTCATCGCCAGATGAAAAAGGATCACCCCAACCAGAACCATCGGCAGCGACAACAACTGCCCCATCGTCATCCATTCAAAAGCGATGAAACCCAGATGCGCGTCCGGGGTGCGGAAGAATTCCGTGGTGAAGCGGAAGCAGCCGTAACACATCATGAAAACACCGGAGACCGCCATTACCGGGCGAGGTTTTGACGAGTACCACCACAGAATCAGAAAAAACAGCAGGCCTTCAGTCAATGCCTGGTATAACTGGGACGGGTGTCGTGGCAGCTGGTCAACAAACGGGAACACCATCGCCCAGGGTAGATCAGGGCTCGCCACCCTGCCGACAAGCTCGCCGTTGATGAAGTTGCCGATACGACCGGCACCCAGACCTATTGGCACCCACGGCGCTATAAAGTCAGTGACTTCAAAGAATGGTCTTCCATTTCTGCGCGCATAGATCAACATCGCAAGGAAAACACCCAGCATGCCACCGTGGAATGACATGCCGCCCTTCCAGATATAGAAAATAGACAGTGGATTATCGATGAAGGCATCCCAACCGTAAAACAGTGTATAGCCAAGACGACCACCGAGAATCACCCCCAGCGCACCAAAGAAAATCACGTCCTCGACCTGCCGTCGGGTCCAGTCGAGGTCCTCGCGTTTCGTGCGCTGAACACCGTATGCCCATGCACCAATAAAGCCAAACAGGTACATCAACCCATACCAGTGGACTTTCAAGGGGCCGATAGAAAAAGCGAGGGGATCAATATTCGGGTAGGTCAGCATGGGAGTGGATGTTACCAAATTCGAGCTGTTATGAAACGGTGGACATTAAGAAAGTCCACAGATGAACGCAGATAAACACAGATAAGAACTATATTGTCGACAAATAGCGCAAAAGACACGAAAAACAAAAAACTAAATAACTATGGTTTTTTGCGTTGTTATTCCGGGCTTCCTGCCCTCCACCCCTCATTATCATTCGGGGCCGCACTATGTGCGTTCAAAAATGCTCCTGACATTTTTGTCGCGGACAAGAAATAACACACGTATTATCCGCGTTTATCTGCGTTCATCTGTGGACTTAAGTTTTTATTTGCGTGGGGCCGTGTAGCGGCAGGCGGATGTACGTCCTATGGATATCCACGAATGCCTCTGAATAATGATTACTTTGAAGGCTTGACTGGTTCTTTTACGATCATGATAGGCACAGGACAAAGACGCACGACCTGCTCGGCTTTTGATCCCAGCATGATGTGTTTCATCCCGGTTCGCCCCTGACTTCCCATGACCACCATGGACGCTTTCGTGATTTCGATCATCTCCAGGATGCGATTGACAGGCAAGCCGACCACCAGCCTGGTCTGCGCTTCCTGCAGTAACTTGTTATCCGGATTCTGCTCAATAGCATCCTGCATGAAGAGATCGAACGCTTCCTGCGCCAGGTCATCGATATGCGCGATTTTCTTTTTCTTGGTTACCAGGCTGTAATAGCCCGGCATTTCCGCGGGATCGTGGACGACATGCAAAATAATGATCGGTTGCCGGGCGCATTCGGCCAGTTCGCAGGCCGTGAGCAAGGCCGCCAGCGAATGACCGGAAAAATCTACCGGCACGAGAATCGGCTGTTTGCCATCATTATCTGCCATATACTTGTCCTCGTTGTTAGCCCTGTCAGGCGCGAATATAAGCTGTCTCATATATAGATTAGTACATAAACCGCCAGATACTTCTCTGAACTGGCTTTACCTTCTGCCAAATCCAGCCTTTAGCACACATATTGCGAGAAGAATCTGGGTTTTATCGGTGCTGGCACGGCAGATTGTGTCCTTCATCTTGCGTCTGCATTTGTACAACAGGCGGGTTAATACGAACCTGACACACGCCAGTACATTGTCACAAGAATGTAATTATATCGTCATATTTATTAGATAGAGTCAGTATTTTCCAGTATGTATGCAGGAGGAACATAAAATGATGCACTCAGCAATGGGCCGGAGATACCAGATCGACTATATGTCTGGTTTGCGTTACATTTTCTCACCCGCTTACAGGGCTAAAATACGCAAGGCCTGGGGTCATAATACCGGGTTAAGGGTGCTGTATGTGTTTGGCGGTCTTGTCAGCACAGCTGTTGTAATATCGGCATTGCTGTTCCTGGCGCTTGCGATTCAGGGACTGTTACACTAATCACCGAAAACCCACACCTTCAGCTTTCATTGCCATCCAGGTGTGGGTAACGCAACCACACCCCGGGTTAATGCGACAAACACAATGGCATTAAGCTGTCCTGCTGTTCTGGCTCCAATCGGAGCACACGGTCATCTGTACATGACCAGGCTTGAATAAACTTCGTTGTCCTTCGACGAGCTCAGGATGATCCTTCGACAGGCTCTGGATGATCGGGAGTATAAGGTGCCGGGAACGGCGCTGCTTTATCATGGCCGACATGGGTCATTGACGTAGGTCCGCATAAGGAACGTTGCGGGCGGCTTGATTACACTGTCGTTTATTTCTGTGTCGAACGAAATTTTGAAGGTGTCATCCCGGTCCACCGCTTGAACGCACGTGTGAAATGCGCGGTATCGTTGTAACCAAGTTGCTGTGCGATCTCGGTTATCTTCATATCGATTAATTTCAGGTTTGTGCATGCGTACTGCATACGCGCTTCGTTCATAAAGTCAGTGTAACTGATTTCGTATTCTTTCAGTCTGCGCTGTAGTGTCCGTGTCGTGCATCCTGCGAGTTCTGCAATCGTATCGATGGACATATCTTTTTCCAGGATATACTGACTGATGATGGTTTTCAGGCTCGCAATAAATTCTGATTTATCGTGCATTTCTTCCAGTGGTTTATTACTAATGTTGGTACCGGCAGGCAGGATATTGACGTTTGCATTAAGCAGGCCAATGGGCATCGCAATGGCCGTACGCTCCTGTGTGAATTGCAGGTCACAACCTTCAAGCAGCCTGTTCTTGCGGATGACCTTGTTGTCATCCATTATCAGGCGTATGAATACAGGCTTCCAGTTTATGCCGGCTGCCAGCTGCACAAGCTCAATCATATTGGTTAGTCGATAGTTTTCCATTTGTATGTCGTTGTTAATCAGGATGTCGCTATGGTGTTCGAACCAGCACAGCTCGCCATCCATGTGCAGCTTGAAAGCAGAGGTGTTGCTTTGAGAATTTGCAGCGTTACAGAGTTTTTCGAGTACCTTTCTCAATGGCTGTTTGCCGCGCAGCAGCGGGCGCAGTGATTCGATTTCGTACCAGGGTTTGGCTTGCGCAACCTGCATGCCGAAATCAGGAATCATCTCGGCGATTGCGACCTGGTTGATCAGGCGCCAGAAGGGTTTCTCGGGTATCAACGCTTCCGGGTCACTCAGTTCGGACGTTGGCAGGTGAAACTTTCGAAAATACTGTTCCACCGAAACACCGTTGTTTTCCATGGCGATTCTGAACGGCGCTGCGAACGCCGCCTTCACCAAAGGTATCTCCGGGTCTTTGCTGGTTCTGGTATCAGATTTATTCACTTTTGTTATGGGTATTCTGTACCTTGGCATAAGCGTGGATCATTGCAGCACAACTTCACAATACATTGGCTGAAGAGTAATTGCCATTTTGCGACAAGAGGATTCAGCATCCATTATTTGTCGCAAAATGGCAAGAAGAATTATTCTCATCGACATATCTTTAGCAGCATGTCAGAGTTCGGCTCTATCCGAACTAAAACAAACCTGAATTTTAAGAAAAGCTGATATGTCACACCGGAGGGAGTTGAATATGAACACGAAAGCACTGCTGCTAAACACACTGTTTGCAGCGTCCATAGCTGTAACCGCAGCGCTATCACCAGCCATCGCAGAAGACAAACCGGCGCAGGTACTGATCGTCAATGTTGATGTCTGGGACGGCACCAGTGAAGAACTGAAAAAAGGTGTCGATGTACTGGTCGAAGGCAACAAGATCAAGAAAATCGCCAGGGGCATAAAGGCGCCCAATGCAACAACTATCAATGGCCAGGGCGGCACGGTGACACCGGGCCTGATCGACATGCACCAGCATTTAACGCTGAATGGTGGTACTGCAGCGGGTGAGAAGTGGGACGCCTATGTGCAGGGTGCACATGCATCACGTGCTGCCGAATATTTGCTTAGAAGTGGTTTTACTACCATTCGTGACATTGCTGGCAATACCATCGGATTGAAAAAAGCGATTAATGAAAATATTCTGCCGGGCCCTCGTATGTATACCTCTGGTCCAGCGCTTGGCCCAACCGGTGGTCACAGCGACTGGGCTCCGCGTACAGCAGCTCCTGGTTACGAGGCTTATCAGGAAAAAGTTGGCAACACACATGTGGTCGATGGTCGGACGGAATGGTTAAGAGCCGGACGTTGGAACATGCGTAATGGTGCTGATTTCCTTAAAGTGATGGCCGGTGGCGGTGTTGCCAGCGAATTTGACCCATTACATCTTCAGTCACCTTCACCGGAAGAAATGGAAGCTGCTGTTCAGGTAGCCAACGAATACGGAGGTTATGTCGCGATACATGCATACACTGATGATGCTTATCTCAAGTCATTAAATGCGGGCGTTAAAAGTTTTGAGCATGGCTTCCTGACAACAGAAAAATCCATCAAGCCGTTAGCTAAAGCTGGCGCCTGGTGGTCATTCCAGCCCTACGGTGGTTACACGCTTCTTTGCGGCGCTTACCCTGACTGGTATACAGATGTCATGATTAAAAAAGGCAAGATGGTGTGTGAAGGTGTAATCAATACCATAAAGACCATGAAGAAATACAAGGTTAACACCTTTGTTGGTTCGGATATGTTCGGCTGGGACAACTGGCACAATGCGATTAGAAATGTTGCCTCACCCACTGTAGAACTACCTGAAGATCTAAGATACACATCATTGGAATCAATGAAGATGTCGACTTCACTGCCTGGCCAGTTCCTGCGTGAAAATGTTAACCAGAACCGCAATGATTTTCTCGACGCCAAGCTGGGTGTTGTAGAAGAGGGTGCATGGGCAGATATCCTGATCTGGAATGGTGATCCGACCAAAGACATCAGCCTGATCCTAGAGGGCGATAACCTGAGAATGGTCATGAAAGACGGCAAGGTCTACAAGAACCTGCTGGTCGAACCGACGCACGAGTCTTTCCGTGCGGCACCGGCACCGGCTGGTCACTCGTTCAATATGTAAAGACCTGGATTCAGGTTGAGAAAGACAAACAGGGCGCTTAGGCGCCCTGTTGCATTCGAATAAGGAGCTATCATGAGACTGATTCATATCATATTTGCAGCATTTTTTGTTTACTCGTCGACTACACTCGCTGCTGACGATCCAGCACTGGTACTCATCAAGAACGTCAATATCTTCGATGGCAAGAGTGAACAGCTGAAGATGGGTCAAGATGTGCTGGTCACCAACAACATGATAAGCAAGGTCGGCAAACAGCTGCAGCCAGATGACGGTGCAACCGTGATCGACGGCGCGGGCAGGACATTGATGCCAGGCTTGATCGACATGCATACTCACCTGATGTTCCGGTATGGAGTCGCTGTAATGCGCAGCGAGTTTGACGCTCAGGCTGCCGGCGCTTCAGCCATGGAAACACTCCAGCTTTACATGCAGATGGGTTATACCACCGTGCGCGATGTTGGCGGTAATAGTCTCGGCCTGGCGAAGAACATCGCAGAGGGCCGCCTCAAAGGCCCGCGCATCTATTCCAGTGGCGGCGCGATCTCACCCATCTCCGGCCATAACGACCTGGCCATGTTCAGCGAACAGCCGGGGCAGGATGTGTTTTCACGACGCGGTGACAATAATCTGATAACCGGCCCGGTCGAAGCACGTGAAGCAACACGCAAGCTGATCCGTGGTGGCGCCTCGCAGATCAAGATCATGGTCGGCGGTGGTGTTGCGTCCAACTTTGATCCGTTGGAAGCGACCACGATGAGTGAAGACGAAATCCGCGCCATCGTTGAAGCAGCTGCCGATTTCGGCACTTATGCCTGTGCACACGCCTACACCAATGAATCCATCAACCGCGTGCTGGATGCCGGCGGACGCTGTATCGAGCACGGCTTTCTGGCCAATGAAAAAACCATCAAGCGTATGAAAAAACTCGGTGCGGTGATGTCCCTGCAGCCATACGCGGCTGTAGAGGTGTTCAAGGAACCGGAAAAACTGGCGGGCTTCAATGCGGAGAATGTACGCAAGGCGCGCCAGGTGCGCGATGGTGCCGACAACATGCTGCGCCTGGTGGCAAAGCATGAAGTTGAAACCTTTGCCGGTGCCGACCTGTGGCAGGAAGGCATCATCACCAAAACACCCGAAGACATGGTGCTGCGCAAACGCTGGTTCAGTGATGTCGAAATTCTAAGGCAGAATACATCCCACGCTGCAAAGTGGCTGGCAAAATCCGGCACCAAGAATCCATACCGCGAAGGGCCCCTGGGAGTTATCCAGGAAGGCGCCTATGCTGACATGCTGCTCATCGATGGCAATCCCGTTGAGGATGTGAGTGTGATGGCTGATTGGAAAAACAACATCAAGGTCATCATGAAAGACGGTGTGATATACAAGAACACGCTATGAGGCGGTTGCTGGCTGCAGTTGTATTGAGTTGTGTAGCAGCTACCACTACCGCGGGAGAGTCGATTAGCCGCATTGCATTCGGATCATGCGCGATGCAGACGAAGACACAGCCAATCTGGGATGTGATCACAAAACAGAAGCCGGATCTGTTTCTGTTCATCGGTGATGCGATTTACGCGGATTACGATGGCAAGGAGGCATATACACCAACGGAAGAAACGCTGAAGCGCGACTGGGGTTTGCTGGCAAATGAGCCACATTACAAGGCATTCAGTTCGCAGGTGTCAATCATGGCGACCTGGGATAATCATGATTATGGCAAGCATGATGGCGGTGCGGAATTTGAGCTCAAGGATTTAACGAAACAGCATTTCCTGGATTTTTTCCAGGAACCGCAGGGCTCGGAAAGACGCAGAACACCGGGCATCTACGATGCAAGGGTATTTGGGCCTGCAGGCAAACGCGTACAGGTGATCCTGCTCGATACCCGCTGGTTCAAGGGGACAGCACGCAGGGACAAGCGCAGCAAGGACGAGAGGCAGGCGGCGGGTCTGGCCGGCTCGATGGGCAAGTACCTGCCGAATAGCGAACCGGATGTGACATTGCTGGGCAATGAACAATGGCGCTGGCTTGAAACACAGTTGCAGCAGCCGGCAGTGGTGCGATTGATCGTTTCCGGCACGCAGGTGATCGCGGACGGGAAACACATGGATGAATGGGGCAACTACCCGCTGGAAAGGCAGCGCCTGTTCGACTTGATAAGGCGTACGCAGGCACAGGGCGCCATCATCCTGAGCGGTAACGTGCATTTTGCTGAGTTATCGAAACTGGATACAGAGGGGCTGGAGTTATACGATTTCACCGCCAGCGGGCTGACACATACGAATGCAGCCTATGCGGCCGCGGCGAATCCGTACCGTGTGGCCGGTCCCTATGACGGGTTGAACTTCGGCATGGTGGAGATCGACTGGGATGCGGAGCCATCCCCGGTGATTCGCCTGATTGCAATGAACAGCGACGGCGAGCCGGTGTTTGAGCACAGGCTTTCGTTATCGGAATTGAGGAGACATTTTTTACCGAAGAGTTCGGGTCATCACACATGTTCAGGAAAATCATGCTGCGCATGGATACCTGGCTAAATTTCGTAAAATCATGATGAATTTGATCAACCTGTAAACTTTTGATAGGCGCATGAATACAAAAATAATAAACGAGAAATTGGTTATCGCACTGCTATTGCAGTGCTCTTTTGTGGTAGAAGCTTCGGCAGAAACAACCTCGAGCTTCGATGAAATCCCGACCTTCGGCGGTCCCAGCAGTACCGGCGCACAGCTGATCGAGGACAACCAGAGGCAAACCGGTGACTTTATCCAGGATGCGATGCCGGGCTGGTTTACCTATAAAGACAGGCTGATGGACGAGCATGGCCTTGCGATTGGCATCAACTACTCGACCCTGTACCAGAAAGCCAGTGCAGCGCTGGGCGAGGACAATGCCTGGGGTGGCATCTTCCAGCTGCCGGCTTCGTGGACTGTGCTGAATCGCGGCAGTAAGAATACTGGCACGGTTGTGTTCAAGGCCGAGAACCGTCACAAGATTTCGACCGACCTCGTGCCGCAGGACCTGGGTATCCAGGGCATCGGTGCCGCCTCGATCGTCGGTACACAGTTCAGCGACAAGGACTGGATCCTGACCAACCTGTTCTGGCAGCAGAAGCTCAACGACGGCAGGATGACGCTAGTGGCCGGGCAGATCGATAACACCGATTTTCTAGGCGTCTACGGCCTGATCAATCCGCAAACGTCCTTCATGAACCTGAGTTTTTCCACCAATCCGACCATCGGTATACCGGACCAGGGCTTCGGCGGTGCTTTCGGCAGCATGCTGGGCAAGAACTTCTACGCGATTGCCGGCATCATGGATGCGGCTGGCGACCCGGCGCATCCGGGCAGAAGTTTCAGTAACTTCTTCGACGAAAACGAATACTTCACCCATATCGAAATCGGCTACACGAGCTCGCAGGATCGGATCTATTTTGACAACATCAACTTTGTGTACTGGGAGTCGGATGAGCAGACGACAAACGGTGCCGTCAATGAATCCAGCGGCAGCGGCTGGGCGTTCTCGGCCGCGCATTTCTTCCAGGACAAATACATGCCCTTCATCCGCATTGGTGATTCCGATGGCGGTGGCGGTGCATTGCTGCAGAAAATGGTCAGTGCCGGCCTGGGTATCTACGACTGGGATTCGAACGAACTGTTCGGCTTTGGCCTGAGCTGGGCCGAAGCCTCGGAAGACCCGGTCGGCGGATTCGGCAGCAACCTCGATCCGCAATACACGGGCGAAATTTTCTATCGCTTCCAGTTATCGAAGAATTTTGCGCTCACGCCGGATATACAATACATCAAGGACCCGGTGCTCAATCCCAATGAAAGCTCGGTGTGGATAGCCGGTATTCGTGCCAGGTTGGCATTATAATTACTGATGCCTGGGGATGTTATTTCATACCAAAATATATGTCATTCCCGCGAAAGCGGGACTAAATCTGCTGACGCAGATTTGAACAGCCAAAGGCTGGCCCGTAGGGCAGATTACATGGATGTAATCTGTAATCCAGTGTCTGATAAACATATATACTAACTGGATATATTCAGATTCCCGCTTCCGCGGGAATGACG
>CALLCZ010000014.1 GCA_937998645.1 uncultured Gammaproteobacteria bacterium | reverse complement strand
GTAGGGCGCATCCGCCTGTTTATTCGCCGCGATCTCTGCTTCGTACTTGTCACCGATCTCGAGCAGCTTTTCTTTTGTCATGATCTGGTCACCGCGATTTTCGAAGTGATACTCGAAAATATGTGTTTCAACGATGGAATCAACCGGGCAGGCTTCTTCGCAAAAGCCGCAGAAAATACATTTGAACAGGTCGATGTCATAACGCGTTGTGCGCCGGGTGCCGTCCTCGCGCTCTTCCGAATCGATGGTGATTGCGAGTGCGGGGCAAACGGCTTCGCACAACTTGCAGGCGATACAGCGTTCTTCCCCGTTTTCATAACGGCGCAGCGCATGCAGGCCGCGGAAGCGCGGCGACATCGGTGTTTTTTCTTCCGGGTACTGTATCGTTACCTTGCGCTTGAACAAGTAACGCCCTGTCACGTTCATGCCCTTGAGCAATTCCCACAGTGTGAAGCTTTTAACGAACTGGTTAAACATATTCATACTCTGCACCTATACCGCCCAGGGCCCGATCTTGGCAACCACCATCACGGCTTCAACGAACAGCCAGACGATCGTCACCGGTATAAATACCTTCCAGCCCAGGCGCATGATCTGGTCGTAGCGGTAACGCGGGAAGGTCGCACGGAACCAGAGAAAGCAGAAAATGAAGAAGGACGTTTTTGCGAAGAACCACAGCATGCTGGTCGCTGCCAGCCAGGTGCCTTCAGCAAAGGCAAAACCTTCGAACGGTGACAGCCAGCCGCCAAGAAACATGATGGCTGTCAGCGCCGCGATCAGAATGATGTTGGCGTATTCTGCGAGGAAGAACACCGCAAAGGCCATGCCTGAATATTCCACGTGGAAGCCGGCAACGATTTCCGATTCACCTTCGGCCACATCGAACGGCGCGCGGTTGGTTTCGGCGACACCGGAAATAAAGTAGACCAGGAACAATGGCAGCAATGGCCAGATAAACCAGCTCGACAGGCCACCCGCCTGGCCTTCAACGATATCGCCGATATTGAGACTGCCACTGGCCATCAACACGCCTACCAGGGCGAAGCCCATAGCGATTTCATAGGCAACAATCTGCGCGGCTGAACGCAGTGCGCCCATCATCGCGTACTTGGAGTTCGATGCCCAGCCGGCGATGATGACGCCGTAGACACCGATCGAGGTCAGCGCCAGTATGTAAAGCAGGCCTGCATCGATATCGGTCAATACCATGCCACGATCGAATGGTATCACCGCCCAGGCTGCAAGCGCCGGCCCGATCGACAGGATGGGTGCAAACAGAAACAGGAAACGGCTCGCATTCGTTGGCAGCACGATTTCCTTGAACATCAGCTTCACCGCATCCGCGATCGGCTGCAGCCAGCCACGCGGTCCAACACGATTCGGCCCGATGCGTACCTGGATATAACTGATAATCTTGCGCTCGGCATAGGTGGTGTAGGCAACCGCGAGCATCAACGGCAGAACAATCAGGATAATCTTGGCGATGATTTCAATGAACAGCTGCCAGCCTGGCGGGAACCAGTTCCACAGTTCGATGCTTATATTAATAATGGAATCGATCACAGCATTCAGACCTTCTCAATAACCACTTCGCCGAACGGATCACCCAGCAGTTCACTGCCCTTGACCGCCATCGGAATCCATGCACTTCCAGCAGGCACACCCGCATCTATTATCAACTTGAGAATTGCACTGCTCTCACCCTGTTTTACACTGACGCTACCCGTCTCTTCATCAAGACCGAGACGCTCGGCATCAGCAGGATTCATACTCACGGCAAGCACAACGGCATCATGCGTCTTCTGCAGGCTGGACGCCCTGCGCACCAGTGCATCCGTTGCGTAGATCGGCACATCGGCAGCACGCATCAATGAACCTGCGCCAGCCGGGAGCTTCACTTGCGGCGCAGCCGTGATGGAATTATCAAGCTCTATACTTTCACACATGCCGCGCAGTTCATCACGCACCTGGTCCGATGACATGTAATCGAAACCATCGAGTTTTAACAGGTTGCCAAGCACGCGCAGAATCTTCCAGCCCGGGCGCGCTTCACCCGCAGGGTTATTGGCGCCCTTGAAGCTTTGCATAACCCCTTCGGCGTTGACGAAGGTACCCGACGTTTCGGTAAAAGCTGCAGCAGGCAGCATGACGCTGGCCACATCCTCCAGTACAGGCGATCTGAAAGCCGTGATTGCTATCACCGAGCTCGCGCCGGTTAACGCCCTGATGATTTGCCGGCTCTGCGCGATATCGTGCTCGGGCTCGACATTAAACAGTATCGCAGCCGCAGGTGTATTTTCTGACAAGTCGGAAATGCTCTGACCCTTGACAGCATCTGCATCATTGCAGGGACCGCGATGCGGAACAGCACCAGCCAGCCACGCCCCTGCACTGTTGGAGCCTTCACTCAGGTAACCGAAGATGCTGTTCGTCTGCGTGGCGATGGCTTCAGCCAGCGCACGCAGGGCTGCATAGGCCGGGTGCATCGCTGCCTGGCTGCCCAGCAATACGGTTGAGCTCTTACCCTGCTTCAACTGCTGTGCAATTGCCCTGTGTGTCTCATTCGGTTTTGCTATTGAGACGGCACCTGCAATATATGAAGGCAGCGCATCATCTGAATCGGCAAACACCGCCGCAGCAACCGCGGCCAGTTCGTGCGGCAACTGCTGTTGCGCTGCAGTAATGTTATGAGCAAGCGGGTAATTGCAATCGAATTCTCTGGTATTGATGAAGCTGATCTGCGCATTGTTATTCACCACTGCCTTGCGCAGGCGATGATTGGCTATCGGCTGCTCCTTGCGCACGTTGGAACCTATCAACAACGCGGCATCCATGTTTTCCAGGTTTTCGACATCCTGTCCGAGCCACGGTATGACCGGGGCGGAGTCCTGGTCAGAGAAATCACTCTGGCGCAGACGATGATCGATACTGCCACTGCCGAGTGAACGCATCAGTTTCTGCAACAAATACATCTCTTCCAGCGTGGATGAAGGAGAGATCAACGCTGCAAGCTTCGACGAGCTATCGCTCGCCTCACTGTCTTCATCGCTGGCCGCGGTATCGAGCGCATGCTTGATTTCAGCACAGGCCCGCTTCAAGGCCTCATCCCAGTCGGCTTCGACCCATTCACCGTCTTCTCTGATCATCGGCGCAGTCAGGCGATCATCCGACGCGAGGCCTTCGTAGCTAAAGCGGTCCCGATCGGAAATCCAGACTTCATTGATCGCTTCATTATCACGCGGCACCACGCGAATCACTTCGCCGCGCAGGGTATGCACATAGATATTCGAGCCAATGCAATCGTGCGGTGCGATCGATGCATGCTGCACCAGCTCCCATGCACGTGCGGCAAATCTTGACGGCTTTGCGGTGAGTGCGCCTACCGGGCAGATATCAATCACATTGCCTGACATTTCTGATTCAACCGACTGCTCGATAAAGGTACTGATCAATGCATTCTCGCCGCGGCCGGTCATACCGAGTTCACGCAGGCCTGCGATCTCGCGACCGAAACGCACACAGCGTGTGCAATGAATACAACGCGTCAGTTCGGTAGTAATTAACGGGCCAATATTTTTGTCGAAGACAACGCGCTTGCCTTCAACATATTCGGAAACATCCTGGCCGTAGCCCATGGCCACATCCTGCAGCTCACACTCACCACCCTGGTCACAGATCGGGCAATCCAGCGGGTGGTTGATCAGCAGGAATTCCATCACGGATTTCTGCGCATTCCGGGCATAGTCTGACCGGGTATGCACCACCATGCCATCCATGACCGGTGTCGCACAGGCCGGCAACGGTTTGGGCGCTTTCTCCACTTCAACCAGGCACATGCGGCAGTTGGCAGCAATAGCCAGCTTCTCGTGATAACAGAAACGCGGCACCCTGATGTTGGCCTTGTCAGTGACCTCGATCAGCATCGCACCCTTGGGCGCCTGCAGCTCCTGACCATCAACCGTAATTGTTACGAATTCTTCACTCATGATTTATTTTTTTTAAACCGCAGAGACGCAGAGGCGCAGAGGTTTTTTCTGTGTGTTACCTTTTGTTCGGTATTTTCTGCTTCTCATAAATCTTGCCTTACTCGTCTTTAAACACGTACTCAAAACAAATCCTTCTCTGCGTCTCCGCGCCTCTGCGGTTAATAACTTAAGCCGCTCTATTGCTTGCGCCTTCGACCATGCTCTTGCCGTGTTCGATGTAGTGTTCGAACTCGTGGCGGTAATGTTTGACGAAACTTCTTACCGGCATCGCGGCGGCATCGCCTAAGGCACATATGGTGCGGCCTTCGATCTTGCTGGCGACATCGTCGAGTTTGTCCAGGTCCTGCATGCTGCCCTTGCCTTCGACAATGCGTGTCAGCATGCGATACAACCAGCCGGTGCCTTCGCGGCACGGCGTGCACTGGCCACAGGACTCCGAAAAATAGAACCGGGAAATGCGGCGCAAGGCTTCAACCATGTCGGTTGTCTCATCCATTACGATGACTGCACCGGAGCCCAGCATGGAACCGGCTTCAACAATGGAGTCGTAGTCCATGTTGGCCTGCATCATGATGTCACCCGGTACGACCGGTACCGAGGAGCCACCTGGAATCACCGCTTTCAGCTTGTTGCCGTCACGCACACCACCGGCCATTTCCAGCAGTTCGGCAAAAGGCGTGCCCATTGAAATCTCGAAATTGCCCGGCTTGTTCACATGACCCGATACCGAGAACAGCTTGACACCACCGCTGTTGGGGATGCCCAGATCCGCAAACCATTGCCCACCATTACGCATAATGGCCGGGATCGATGACAGGGTCTCGGTGTTATTAATCGTGGTCGGCTTGCCATACAGTCCAAAGTTGGCCGGGAACGGCGGCTTGTAACGTGGCAGGCCACGCTTGCCTTCGAGCGAATTCAGCAGCGCGGTTTCCTCACCGCAGATATAGGCGCCTGCGCCCAGTGACGGGTACAGGTCGATGCTGACATCGCTACCGAGAATGTTCTTGCCCAGCAGGCCATTGTCATAAGCTTCTTTAAGCGCCTGGGAAAAGCGTTGCGCCGGCTCATCCATAAACTCACCGCGCATGTAGTTGTAACCGACAGTTGCACCCATGGCGTAACAGCCAATGACCATACCTTCAACCAGTGCATGCGGATTAAAGCGCAGGATGTCACGGTCCTTGCAGGTACCGGGCTCGCTTTCATCCGAGTTGCACACCAGGTATTTCTGTACCGGTGCAGTACGCGGCATGAAGCTCCACTTCAAACCCGTGGGGAAACCGGCACCGCCTCGTCCACGCAAACCGGAAGTCTTGATTTCTTCGATGACTGCTTCCGGCGAGATTTTATGTTTCAGTATCTCGCGCCAGGCTTTATAGCCACCGGTTTTAAGGTAGTTGTCATAAGACCATGGCTGGTCTTCAAACTGCAATGTCGCAAAACAGACTTCGTTAGCCAT
>CALLCZ010000013.1 GCA_937998645.1 uncultured Gammaproteobacteria bacterium | reverse complement strand
TCACTCACCAGCAACGGCTTTGCCGCAATCCTGAATATCGAACGCCTGCCCCAGACAATATCGTCTTGTGCAAGCCCGAGCCCGGAAGGTAATTGACTGCCCGGTAGTGATGTGATCATTACCTCATCCCGTTGCATGGTTCTATCCGCAAACAACATAGCGCCCAGCGGGCGTGTACCCAGGTTTGCGTATATGCGTTGCTTGCCTTTAAGCGTTGAAAACGGAATTACCGTTCTGGCATATACCCAGCAGGCATCACCGCAGCACAATTTCACTTGCCGGGTCAGGGCGTAATTTCCGCTTTCCATTCCCAACGCCTGAAATTCATCAAGGCGAGGTTTCTGTATAGCCTGCGACAGAACTTCTACACGAAAATCAGCTGTGCACTTTTGCTTGAGGCGCGCCGTTAGTGAGGCGGGATCAAACAACCATGCCTGGATATCTGCAGGCACATGCTTGGAGAATAGCTGCCGCCGCTGAAACCAGCGCTGCTGAAGAGAAAGTCCGTACATTTATGACCAAATATGAAGGAAGAAAACCAAACACTGAATGATACCGCTAATCGCCGCAGGTTGCGAAAATGATCAGTAGCAGATCAGGCTTGATCTGACGTTTGCTGTCGATTTTCGTAAACGCGGAAAACCAGCCTGTGCCGAAGGTTTAACATACTGTTTTCTCGCAGAGGCGCAGGGAGCGCAGAGGTGGCTGTGTTTTCTAGAAAAGCAGTACCGATTTATTAATCTTCCTTTGCGTTCTCTGCGCCTCTGCGAGAGTAAACATATGTAGCCTTATCCTATATAGCCAGGCCTGGCTGTACGGGTAAAAACTCATAGTCTGCATTCGGGCTAATATGACACTGTCGATCAGATTACATGCTGCCTACTACAAATGATCGCTGCAGGGGTGTTCAGCTTATCCAGCGCGCCAGGGTTTTTTTCAGGTCCATCTCGACGAACGGCTTGCCGATGTAATCATTCATGCCTGCCTCGATACACTTCTCGCGGTCTCCTTCCATGACATTCGCCGTCATCGCAATGACCGGCAGCTTGAGCAAAGCATCCTGCTCCCGAATACGCCGCGTGGCTTCATACCCATCCATCACCGGCATCTGGCAATCCATCAGTACCGCATCAAACTCGTCCTGTTCCAGCATATCCAGGGCCTCCTGACCGTCGGCTGCAAGCGTGGCCTTAATTCCGATTTTTTCCAGCATTTTCTGCGCAACCATCTGGTTGATTGGATTATCTTCAACCAGCAGAACATGCCCGCTGAGATTGCCCGTCAGCTCCAGCTCATGTTCAAACGGTTGCTTTATTGTCTGCTCAGCACTGACACCAAGTGTCACCCTGAACCAGAATGTTGAACCCTCTCCGGGAACACTTTCAACACCAAACTGACCATGCATCATTTCCACCAGCTGCTTGACAATAGCCAGGCCCAAACCAGTACCACCGTACTTGCGTGTAGTAGAACCATCGGCCTGGGTAAATTCATTGAACAGCCTGTCTTTGATTTCTTCTCTGATGCCAACCCCGGTATCTTCCACCGCCATCCTGATATCAGCATTATTATCGTCACTCGATACAACACTGATTTTTACCAGTACGTGGCCTTTTTCAGTGAACTTGAGTGCATTGGAAATCAGGTTGGCCAGTATCTGACGAATACGCGTAGGATCACCAATCAAGACCTGTGGCAACTGTTCATCAATATCAGCATAAAGCCGAATAACTTTTTCTTCTGCTGTCATGGAGTGCAGGGTAATCAGTTCGCTGACTATCTCGCGAATATCGAGCGGTATCAATTCAATATTTAATTTACCAGCCTCGATCTTCGACAGGTCAAGTATGTCATTGAGAATCGTCAGTAACGAATGTGCAGACTTGTGCGCGGTGTCAACATATTCCTGCTGCGCAGCACCAAGTTTTGTATCTGACAATAACTGCAATGTTCCGATAACGCCGTTCATGGGTGTGCGGATCTCATGACTCATATTTGCCAGAAATTCACCCTTTGCCTGGCTCATTTCTTCCGCCTTATCCTTTGCCAGCTTGAGTTCCTGCTCCATGCGTTTTACATAATCAATCTCTTCCGTCAGCTCCCTGTTCATGTTTTCCAGTTCGACGCCAGCCTGTGTCAGATTCTGGATAAGCTCCTCGTTGGTATATTCGAGTCGGAGCGCATCAGATGACGCAAGATACATGCGGTAAACAGCCATTATCATCACCACCATGAACAGTCCCGTCATGGCCGATAATGCGTAATAAACCTCGCCGCCAATATAAAACAGGCGCACCATCAATGGCACCAGTGCAAGACCTACAAAACCGGAATACAGCCAGGCCACACTCGACAAGGTGACACCACTGGCGGCAACGCCTGCAAGGATAAAAGCAAGCACGACTTGCTCGAGGCGATCATAGGGAAACATCAGCGTCGATGTTATCCCCCAGCATGCGCCGGTAATCAATACCGCGATTACATACCATCGGCGTGCAATATCGACATAGGCACGCTTACGTGCGGGGTCGTACATCCTTGAGTAGGTTATAAATGTACGCACAATAATCAACAGCGCCATCGTACCCAGCCATACACTAAGAACCTCGTGCGGCAGTTTATTCCACAGCAGCACGACCCAGAGTATTGCCATAACGAAACCGACCAGGCCGCCAAAACCCGAACCTTCGATCAGACGCGTGACCTGGGTTTGCATAACGCGATCACTGAAATCGCTGGCCTTGTAGGCCGCTCTCTCATTTACGCCAATCGCACTGTTGCTGAGAACCTGTTCAATCATTGAGTCATAAATATAACAAGAAAATCTTTTCTAAAAATAGTTGAGAGACCCGGTAAATACCAGCCCGAATCGTTTTATATCACGCTGGCTGTCACTAAACAGCACCATAGCGGTCGGCCAGTCCCAGCCAGCGACGTATCAGCGGCCTGATTCTGTCCTGGTGGTTTTGCAGCATATAACGTGAAGCGGCGCTGACTTCATTCAGCCACGACTCGTCCCTGACGATGTCAGCGATACGCATCTGCATCAGACCTGTCTGGCGCGTACCCAGCAATTCACCGGGACCACGCATCTCCAGGTCTTTTTGTGCAATAACAAAACCGCTGTTTGTCTCACGCAATATCGCCAGTCTCTGCTTGCCCCGCTCCGAAAGTGGTGAACTGTACATCAATACACATGCGCTTTGCTTTTCGCCCCGTCCAACCCGCCCGCGTAATTGATGCAACTGTGCGAGACCCAGGCGTTCCGCGTTTTCAATCACCATCAGGGAAGCATTAGGCACATCAACACCAACTTCGATGACGGTCGTTGCTACCAGCAGATTGATATCACCCTGCTTGAAATGATCGACGACTTCATTCTTCTGCTGCTGTTTCATGCGGCCATGCACCAGTCCGATACTCAGCTCCGGCAGCGCCTGTTGCAACAGGCTGGCCGTTTCTTCGGCAGCCTGGCATTGTAAAGCTTCCGACTCCTCGACCAGAGTGCATACCCAGTAAGCCTGTTCGCCGCTGGCACATGCGCCGGCCACACGGCCCAGAACCTCCTGTCGACGTTGCTCGGAAACCACGACTGTTGATACCGGTTTACGTCCGGAAGGCAATGCATCGATCACTGAATAATCAAGGTCTGCATAAGCCGTCATGGCCAGGCTTCGAGGTATCGGTGTGGCCGTCATGATCAACTGATGGGGAATACTCCCATCGAACCGACCTTTATCTTTCAGCGCCAGTCGCTGATGCACACCGAAGCGGTGCTGTTCATCGACAATGATTAAACTCAATTCTTTAAACTCTACATCTTCCTGGAACAATGCATGCGTACCGACAATTACATGCACTTTCGCCTCCTTGATCGCTTCGAGTTTACTCTGACGAAGCCGTCCCTTGTCTTTGCCGGTCAGCAACACGCAGTCCTTTGCCGAAAACCAGTGGCAAAAATTTTCGAACAACTGTTCTGCAAGAATTTCGGTAGGCGCCATAATTGCCGCCTGCTTCTTACTACCTGATGCAGCAAGCACCGCACAGGCAGCAACGACTGTCTTGCCCGAACCAACATCACCCTGTAACAACCGCATCATCGGTGATGCTTTTGCCATATCATGAAGAATTTCAGCAATAACAGTCTGCTGCGCCTGTGTGAGATCAAAATCCAGGCGACGCTTGAAGACATCGAGTTGTGTGACATCAAGCGGTAACGGCACGGCTTCTTCCTTTTTTACCCGCTGGCGTACAGACATCAGGCTCAACTGATGCGCAAGCAACTCTTCAAATATCATACGCTGCTGCGCAGGATGTTTGCATTGCTCAAGTTGTTCCAGTGAAGTATCAGGCGATGGATGATGCAGCATCTGTATAGCCTGCAGCAGATTCGGGAAACCATGTTTCTTCAATAGCACGTCTGGAACGTATTCCTGAAGCCTTTCCCCGTTGAGCCTGTTCAGCACCTGGTCAATCAGGTTTCTCAGCAGCGCCTGATGCACACCTTCGGTTTTAGCATAGACCGGCGTCATGGTTTCCTCGACAGCGGCCGCCTGCGCATCTAACAGACGACGATATTCAGGATGCACCATTTCAATGCGATGATTATTGAAACGGGCCTCACCATAACAACGCACACGCACACCCGCTGTCAGATTGGCCTGTTGCGTTGAATTGAAATAAAAGAACCGCAGCAAGATCGAACCTGTGCCATCAGCGACATGACACAACAATGATCGGCCGCCCCTGCCGCCGCGTCGCTTGCCACCATAGCGCACCTCGGCATGTTCGATAACGCCCTCGACCACCGCATGCTGACCATGCTGCAATGCCCCCATGGGCACCACTCGTGTACGGTCTTCGTAACGCAGCGGCAAATGAAACAACAGGTCCTGCACCCGGTAGACGCCAAGCTTTTCCAGTTTGGCTGCAACACCCGGCCCCACACCCTTGAGCACCTCAACAGACTGATACTCGAAAGGCTCTTTAGCAGTGGGTCGTGTCTGTGTGGATACGGTTGATGACATATGCGGCTAGTTTCGCATATTCTGTTTTGTCTGTTGCTGCATCGTTTCTTTTTCGTGTGATTCAGCATTTTGTTTCGCCTTGCTGGCGAGTTACTTTTCTTTGCTTGCCCAAAGAAAAGTAACCAAAAGAAAAGGCACCCCCGGCCGGCTTGCCCTTCGGGTCCCCTCGGCATTCGTCTTTGCCAACGGGCCGCCTTGACTCGCCGTCCGGGCTCGACAAGGCTAAATCGGACGTCCCTGTCCGATTTGCCCTACCAAAGCCGAATACCTCGGCAAGCCTAAAGGGGGCCCGATGTCGCTGGAAGCAAGAGGGTACCCCCTTTAAGCTCGCCGAAGACAGCTTTGCTGGTAGGGTCGATTGGCCATGGACGGCCAATCGAGTCGCGTCGAGCCCGGATGGCGAGTCGCGACGACCCGTTGGCAGCGAAGATGGCTGAGGGAATGCGAAGCACGAGCGCCTGGGGGCGTGTTTCTTTGGTTACTTTCTTTGCACGAGCAAAGAAAGTAACTCGCCAGCAAGGCGAAACAAAAGGCTTAATTACACGAGTCAGTTCAATCGGATACGATGTTAAAGAGAAATGCTAACCAACAAGCTCCATCACCGCATCCATTTCCACACCCGCATCTCTGGGTAACGAGGCTACACCGATCGCGGCGCGCGCTGGGTAGGGTTCAGAAAAATATTCGGCCATCACTTCATTAACTTTAGCGAAGTTACCAAGATCAACCAGAAATATATTCAGCTTGGCAACATCCGCAAGAGAACCGCCCGCGGCTTCGGCAACAGCGCCCAGATTGTCGAACACCCTGCGAATCTGCTGTTCGATATCCCCTTCAATCATTTCCATGGTTTCCGGTACCAAAGGTATCTGCCCGGACATATAAACTGTATTGCCGGTTTTCACTGCCTGTGAATAGGTGCCGATTGCCTGTGGTGCCTTGTCTGTTGAAATAATTGTACGTGCCATTTATTTACTCTCTCATCATAACTGTTATTGAATTATGGCTTGCCTTGCCACTACTCCCTCGCCACTCTCCCCACCTGGCAACGCCAGGTCAGACCCGCTGTATCAACATTACATTAGGCAACTTGCGCAGACGCTTTATGATACATGCCAGATGGTACCTGTTCCCTACTGTAAGCTGGTACAAAATCGATGTACTCAAACCATCACGGTCTTCTACTTCGACGTTTTCGATATTCGCACCTTCATCAGAAATGACTGTTGCGGAGCGAGCAAGTACGCCGGGCTTGTTGGATACATCGAGACGAACCATGCAGGCAAACTCACCTTCGGCATCGTCGGCCCAGTTCACATCAATGAATTTGTCCGTCTGCGGCCTGATTGAATCGATATTCCGGCAGGCTTCACGATGTATCACGATACCGCGGCCCTTGCTTAGCACGCCAATGATCGGATCACCGGGTATTGGGCAACAGCAGCGGCCATAAGAAACCACCATGCCTTCAGTGCCATGAATCGCCAGCGGCACCAGGGATTTCATTTCACGCGTTTCTTCTGAATCGCCATGTGGAATACGCTCGGGCACCAGCCGCCGAACAACCAGTGATGGCGGACGATTGCCCATGCCCACGTCTTCGAGCAGGTCGCCAATAGTTTCAAAACCGTATTCATCAAGGGTATTTTTCAACGTATCTTCCGGTACGTCATCCAGCCGCATACCCAGTCCTTTCAGGCAACGATCGAGTAAACGCCGTCCTTGCGACATGGCTTCGTCAGCCTGCAGGTTCTTCAGATAATTACGGATATTGCTGCGCGCTTTTGAAGTAACAACATAATTGAGCCATGCGGGATTCGGTCGTGCCGAAGGTGAAGTGATAATTTCAACGGTCTGGCCACTGTACAAAGGCGTATTCAATGGCGCAAAGCTGTGATCAAGCTTTGCGGCGACGCATGTATTGCCAATGTCGGTATGAACCGAATAGGCAAAATCGACCGGTGTCGCATTGCGCGGCAACTTGATGATATCGCCCTCAGGTGTATAGACATAAACCTCATCATGAAACAGGTCGACCTTGACGTTCTCGAGAAACTCGAGCGAGTCACCGGCCGTTTGCTGCATTTCAAGAATGCCCGTGAGCCAGTCGCGTGCGCGCGCATGCGCACTGATCATGCCGGAGTCATCCGGAGACTTGTAAAGCCAGTGTGCGGCAATGCCGCTTTCAGCAAAGATGTCCATCTCCTCGGTGCGTATCTGCACTTCCATGGGTATGCCATGAGGGCCATACAGGGCGGTATGCAGTGACTGGTAACCGTTGCTCTTTGGAATGGCGATGTAGTCCTTGAAACGCCCCGGAATGGGTTTGAACAGATTATGCACAGCGCCGAGTACGCGGTAGCAGTCATCGACACTGTCGACCAGCACACGCATCGCGTACACGTCGAGCACCTTGTTGAACGGCAGGTGCTTGTCTTTCATTTTGTTGTACAGGCTGAACAGATGCTTTTTGCGTGACAATACTTCAGCATTGATGCCCAGCTGGCCGAGCCTTGAAACCAGCGCCTTGTCAATTTTGCGAATCACTTCCTTGCGGTGTCCGCTGGCCTTGTTGACCGCATGTTCCAGCACCCGGTAGCGCGTCGGGTACAGCGCCCTGAGTACGCGGTCCTCAAGTTCGTGGCGTATGGTGTAAATTCCCAGGCGGTTGGCTATCGGAATGTAGATTTCCAGGGTCTCCCTGGCAATGCGGCGACGTTTGTCAGGGCGTAATGCGTCCAGCGTGCGCATATTGTGCAGGCGGTCTGCCAGCTTGATCATGATGACGCGAATGTCCTGCGACATTGCCAGCAGTACTTTCTGCGTGTTCTCTGCCTGCTCTTCGATCTTGTTTTTGAACTTGATGTGTGTCATTTTGCTGACGCCGTCGACCAGCATGGCGACATCATCGCCAAACTCGCGCGCAATCAGTTTACGGGTGGCCGCAGTGTCTTCCAGCACATCATGCAGAATACTGGCAACGATGCTCTTAACATCCATGTGCATCTCGGCAAGGATTCTTGCCACTGCAATCGGGTGAAAAATGTAGGGTTCGCCGGAAATCCTTATCTGGCCTTCGTGCGCCTGGGCGCCAAACAGGTAGGCGTCATATACCTGCTTGACCTGGTCCTCGTTCATATAGGTGCCGACCAGGTCGCACAGGTCTGATATCAGAAACCGATCTGAAGCTGTTTCGTCTTTGACGACTTCTGTTTCGACCGACTCTGACATCAAGGTGACAGCATGGGAATGGATCAGACTCCTGTCTGCTCATCACCCATCGGCATCGGGCTTTGCAATAATTCCCCTTCGATCATGGCTTCAATATCATCCTGGGGAACAACTTCTTCTTCCAGTACAGACTTGTTTATCTTGTTTTCAGCGATTTCACGCAACGCAAGCACGGTTGGCTTGTCATTTTCCAGCTCAACCAGCGGCTCGGCGCCCATGGACAGCTGACGTGCCCGTTTTGCAGCAACCAGCACCAGCTCAAAACGGTTATCTACATGATCAAGGCAATCTTCTACAGTTAATCGTGCCATCTATATCTCCAGTACTTAATGTCTATGTGTTTGGTTTTAACAGGTCTGCCAGTATATCCGCATGCGTTTGTTCCTGATGCTGCGTCAGCATACGGTTGCAGACAAATATCGAGGCCAGTTCTACACGGGCCTGCTCAAAATCATCATTTATAACAATATAATCGAATTCACCGTAATGTGTCATTTCACTGACGGCTTCACGCATGCGTGACTCGATTACATCATCGCTGTCCTGTTCCCTGCTCTGCAAGCGCTCTCTCAGCGCCTGGATCGACGGCGGCAGAATGTAAATACTTTTACAGTCGCTCATCAGCTGCCGTATCTGCCTGGCACCCTGCCAGTCTATTTCCAGAATAACATCCTTGCCAGACAGCAGCTGCTGCTGAATGTGCTGCTGTGAAGTGCCATACCGGTTGCCAAATACGCTGGCATGCTCGAGAAACTGATCATCAGCGATCATCTGCCGGAACTGCTGCTCATCGATAAAATGGTAATCCCGGCCGTCCACTTCCCCATCACGTTTTTTTCGTGTGGTATGCGACACTGAAACCACCACATCCGGCAGCGCTTCAACAATCGCCCGCACCAGACTGGTCTTACCCGCTCCGGACGGGGCTGAAATTACATATAGATTGCCCTTCACAGAAAATCCAGACGTTGCTGAGTGCAGTTCTGTTTGGTCGGAGTGAGAGGATTTGAACCTCCGACCCCTACGTCCCGAACGTAGTGCTCTACCAAGCTGAGCTACACTCCGAAAAGTCTTATTCTAGCGGTATACAGCGAGAATTGTTAGAGAAGCCCTGAATTAATCAGCGTTTCCTCAACCAATGCATTGTTCCTCAGCATATTGAACCGATTTTTAGCACAGTATGCTGTCGCATGCGAGATTTCAACAAGCTGTATCAGCTATTGCGATCAACCGAGAGATGCGCGAGTGACACCAGCGCCTGTTTATAATCCGAATCTTCCAGGTGACCCAGTTCGCTCAAGGCCAGATCGGCTTCTTTTCCGGCAACCGATGCGGTGTATTCGAGCGCGCCGGTCGAGTGAATGATCGCCTGAACATCATCGATATAGTCATAACCGCCTTTTTTGATGGCGGTGCGTATCAGCCTGGACTCTTCAGGCGTGCCCTTGCTGATGGCGTATATCAGTGGCAGCGTGGGTTTACCCTCGGCCAGGTCATCACCAACATTCTTGCCCATGTCGTCACTGCTTGACGTGTAATCGAGCACATCATCTATCAGCTGGAACGCAGTACCCAGGTGCATGCCATAGCGCGCCATCGCCATTTCCTGCTGCTCGCTACGGTCACACAGTACAGCACCCAGCCGCGTCGCGGCTTCAAACAACTTGGCTGTTTTGCAGTGGATCACGTCGATGTAGCGTTCTTCGGTTGTATCCGCATCATGCACATTCATCAGCTGCATGACCTCGCCTTCCGCGATCACATTGGTGGTATTGGCAAGAATGGCCATGACTTTCATGCTGTCGACATCAACCATCATTTCAAATGCACGCGAGTAGAGAAAATCGCCGACGAGCACACTGGCAGCATTGCCAAACAGCTCGTTGGCGGTCTCCTTGCCACGGCGTAAACTGGACTCATCCACGACATCATCGTGCAACAGTGTCGCCGTGTGAATAAATTCGATGATCGCGGCAAGAACGTGGTGCAGACTGCCCTCGTAACCATGAGCGCGCGCTGACAGCAGTACCAGCAACGGCCGGAAGCGTTTGCCGCCCGAGTCGACAATATAGTGCCCGAGCTGGTTCACCAGGGCGACATCTGACTGCAGGCGCTGACGAATCACCTGGTTTACCCCGGTCATGTCCTCTCGACAAATGACATTGATTTCTTCGCTATTCAACAGGTTTTCGGGCACAGTATGCAGGGTATCAGTCAACAGAGTGCGAATCCTATGGCTGCAGGCTGCAATGGTCAAGCAAGGCGGGTCAGAAACTGCCTATATAACTTGCCACAGGCAGGTATTACCGTTAAAATTCGCGCCTTTTCTGTCAACGACTTGGAGAACACGCCATGTACGCTGTAGTCAGTACAGGTGGAAAGCAATACAGAGTTGCCGAAGGCGATCTGTGTCGCGTTGAAAAACTGGATGCTGAAGAAGGCGCTTCTGTCGAAATCGATAAGGTTTTGATGATCGCCGATGGTGACAAAATCAATATTGGCACCCCTTTTGTAGCAGGTGGCAAGGTCACCGCGACCGTCAAGGCTCATGGCCGTGCGAAGAAGGTCGAAATCATGAAATTCAGACGCCGCAAACACCACCAGAAGAAAACCGGCCATCGTCAGCACTATACTGATATCGAAATTACCGGAATAAATAGTTAGGAGCGAGACAATGGCACATAAGAAAGCAGCGGGCAGTACCCGCAACGGCCGCGAATCCATATCCAAGCGGCTGGGTGTGAAAAAGTATGGTGGCGAAAATGTTCTCGCCGGCAACATCCTTGTTCGTCAGCGCGGCACCAAGTTTCACGCCGGTGACAATGTTGGCATGGGTCGCGATCATACCCTTTTTGCCACCGCCAATGGTAACGTCAAATTTGAAATACGCGGCCCCAAAAAACGCAGAACCATCAGCGTAGTTGCGGCTTGAGGCGACGTTCCAAAAAAGTATCAAAAAGCCCCGCCAGCCGGGGCTTTTTTTATTAAATCTTTTTCAACGCAAAGACGCTGAGACGCAAAGAACGCAGAGAAATTTTTATGTTAACCGCTTTCAGTAAATATGTTGCAGGATTGGCACCTCGCGAAATGAGCGCTTACAACAAGAATACTCTTTGCGGCCTTTGCGTCTCCGCGCCTTTGCGTTAAAAGGCTTTATGTATAAAAGATTACTATGCGATTCGTTGACGAAGTGACAATCAAGACCATTGCAGGCGACGGCGGTAACGGCGTGGTCCATTTTCGTCGCGAAAAATATATTCCCAGGGGCGGGCCCGATGGCGGTGACGGCGGTGATGGCGGCAGCGTTTACCTGGTGGGTGACAACAACCTGAATACACTGGCCGATTTTCGCCATGTACGCACTTACACGGCCGAGTCCGGCAAAAAAGGCCAGGGCCGGCAAATGACCGGCAAAAGCGGCGAAGACCTGGAGATTCATGTGCCTGTAGGCACCCTGATCTACGATGATGAAACCCGGGAACTGATCGGCGATATCACCGAGGCGCAGCAAAAAATACTTGTCGCCCAGGGCGGCTTCCACGGTCTCGGCAATACCCGCTTCAAGAGCTCAACCAACCGTGCACCACGCAAATGCACACCGGGCTCACCGGGTGAGCGCCGCGAACTGCGGCTGGAACTGAAAGTGCTGGCTGATGTTGGTTTACTGGGCATGCCCAATGCCGGCAAGTCCACCTTTATTCGCGCAGTGTCCTCGGCGCGTCCAAAAGTGGCCAATTACCCGTTCACCACGCTCTATCCCAACCTCGGTGTGGTGCGCGTTGACGAGACCAGAAGTTTTGTTGTCGCCGATATCCCCGGGCTGATCGAAGGTGCCTCTACCGGTGCCGGACTGGGTATCCAGTTTTTGAAACACCTGTCCCGGACGCGCCTGCTGCTGCATATTCTCGACATCGCACCGTTTGATGACAGCAACCCGATCGACGATGCGAAAAAAATACTGGCCGAGCTGGAAAAATACAGCGATGAACTGGCCAGTAAACAACGCTGGCTGGTATTAAATAAAGCCGACCTGTTACCGGAACAGGATCTGTCACAGCGCCGCAAGGAAATTACCGATGCACTGGACTGGAAAGGCCCGGTGTATACAATCTCGGCCCTGGGTAAAACCGGTATCCAGCAGGTCGTTTACGACATCATGAATTATCTGACTCATGAACACGAAGAGCCTGGACAGGATTCAGGCCTGGAACTGGATGAAAATACAGATGACGGACAGGATTAAACTCGGCCGCGCCAAACGCTGGGTCATCAAGATCGGCAGTGCGCTGATTACCAACGAAGGCAAGGGTCTCGATACCGACGCGATCCAGCGCTGGGCAGAGCAGATGGCCGAACTGCGCAGTACCGGCAAGGAATTGCTGCTGGTCTCTTCCGGCGCCGTCGCCGAGGGCATGTCGCGTATCGGCATGACGCAGCGCCCACGCGCGCTTTATGAACTGCAGGCTGTTGCCGCACTCGGACAAATGGGCCTGATCCAGCATTTCGAATCCTGTTTCAAGCTGCACGACATCCATACCGCCCAGGTGCTGCTCACACACGAAGACCTGTCTGATCGAAAGCGCTACCTGAATGCGCGCAGCACCTTGAATACGCTGATGAAAATAGGCGCAATTCCGATCATTAACGAAAACGATACCGTCGCTACCGAAGAATTTCGCTTTGGCGATAACGACACACTGGCCGCACTGGTAGCCAACCTGGTAGAGGCGGACGCCCTGATCATTCTCACCGATCAGCAGGGCCTGTATGACAAGGACCCGAGGCAGAATCAGGATGCCGAGCTGATCAGCGAGGCCAACGCAACCGATCCCGCCATCATGAGCATGGCCGGCACAGGCGGCACGCTCGGCCGCGGCGGCATGAGAACCAAGATTACGGCAGCACAACGTGCTGCGCGCTCAGGCGCTGCCACATTGATTGCCTCGGGCAGAGCCGAAAATGTGCTGCTGGAAATTGCCAAAGGCACCGAGCTTGGCACCCTGCTGAGCCCGAAAACCGAGAAGCTTGCTGCGCGCAAACAATGGCTCGCCGGTCATCTCATCGTCAGGGGCAGTCTGCAACTGGACGAAGGCGCGAGCAAGGCACTATCAGATTCAGGCGTCAGCCTGCTGGCTGTCGGCGTCACCAGGGTCAACGGCAACTTCAATCGCGGCGACATAGTCAGCTGCCTGTCACCGACCGGCAGGGAAGTCGCCCGCGGGCTGGTGAATTATTCCGCAGACGAAGCCAGGAAAATCATGGGCAAGACCTCGAACGAGATCGAAAACACACTGGGCTATGTCGATGAACCCGAGCTGATCCACCGGGATAACCTCGTGCTGCTATAAACAGCTGTTTTTAACGCAAAGACGCGAAGGCGCAGAGTACGCAAAGGTTTTGATTGTAATTCCGGGCGTGGAAGCAGTAACACGGAATTCGAGACCACATTTTCCCGGCACAGCCTCAAGTGAGATAATACCTATAAAATGCTTTGCGACCTTTGCGCCTAAGCGTCTTTGCGTTGAGATGTTCCTGATGTAATAAAAAAGCCCCGCGATGCGGGGCTTTTTGTATTCGGCCTGTTGCTTCTATCACATATTGTGAATGTGATGATTCAGACGACTTTTATGGCGCGCAGCCTTGTTGCGATGGATCAGGCCTTTGTTGGCCATGCGGTCGATCGCGGGCACTGCGTCCTTGTAGGCAGCCTCAGCTGCAGGTTTGTCGCCTTTTTCAATAGCGTAGTAAACGCTTTTGATGTAAGTACGCATCATAGCGCGCATGCCCACGTTATGGGCGCGACGGGTAACGGCCTGACGGGCGCGTTTTTTTGCTCCGGGTGAATTTGCCACGTTAATATCTGCACTGACTAAAAAGAGCGCGTAAAATGCCAGTTTCAGCCGCTTTTGTCAATGTTTTTTGGCAAAAACCCGGGCTCCGCAGTTGACCACTGCAAGTAACGAAGTCACTCGGTTCGCGATGTTGTATATCGCTTCGACACAAAAGCAACTCTGCGCTCTTTGCGCCTTCGCGTCTTTGCGTTGAAAAAAACTTTCGAGTGATGCAGCCGTAGGCCGGGATAAGGCTTTGCCGTTCCCCTTCGACAGGCTCAGGATGAGCGTAATTATGATACCGCCAGCAACGCTTCGCTTATGCTGGCCTGCGTACTGACTTCTTTTTATTCTCACGCGTCTTGCCCTGACGCTCCAGGAACTACGCTAATCCGTGTTCAACTGCCGAGCCTGGGTTACAATAACGCGTTTTTTCAGGTCCTTACTCAAACCTTCCTCAGGAGAGCCACGCTGAGCATCAAGTTGCTGAAATCCACACTGACCGTCGGCAGCATGACCCTGCTCTCGCGCGTATTTGGTTTGATACGCGACGTCACCCTGGCCAACGTGTTTGGCGTTACCGGCGGCACCGACGCTTTTCTGGTCGCTTTCAAAATACCGAATTTCATGCGCCGGCTGTTCGCCGAGGGTGCTTTCTCCCAGGCGTTCGTACCGGTGTTTTCGGAATACAAGGAAACACGCAGTCGCGAAGCACTGCGCGACCTGGTCGATCACGTCGCCGGCACACTGGGGACCGTACTGTTGCTGATAGCCACGCTTGGATCGGTAGCAGCACCCCTGCTGGTGTACCTGTTTGCCCCCGGCTTTACCGGAGACCCCGGGCGCCACGACCTGACTGCCGAGATGCTGCGCATTACCTTTCCCTACCTGTTTTTCATCTCGCTGGTGGCATTCTGCGGCGGCATTCTGAACAGCTACAACCGGTTCGCTGTTCCAGCGTTCACGCCAATCATTCTCAACCTGTGCCTGATCACGGCTGCAATATGGCTGTCACCGATGTTCGAGCAGCCGCTGATGGCGCTGGCCTGGGGCGTGGCTGCCGCCGGCGTACTGCAACTGCTGTTGCAGTTCCCTTTTTTACTGAAATTGAAACTGTTCCCGATACCACGCATAAAGCGCCGCCACGAAGGCGTCAGCAAGATCCTGCGGTTGATGCTGCCCGCCGTAATCGGCTCCTCGGTGATGCAGATCAACCTGATACTGGACACAATAATCGCTTCTTTCCTGACAATTGGCAGCGTCACCTGGCTGTATTACTCGGACCGCATGCTGGAATTCCCGCTTGGTGTGTTCGGCATCGCTATCGCCACGGTAATCCTGCCGGCGCTGTCGCAACAGCACGCCAACGAGTCGCGCGAACATTTCAACCAGACCCTGGACTGGGCTCTGAAACTGGTGATGCTGGTTGCACTGCCCGCAGGCATCGGCCTGATAATGCTGGCAGGGCCGATACTATCGACGCTGTTTCAACACGGTGATTTCACCTCGAACGACACCTACATGGCCAGCCTCAGCCTGATGGCTTATATCCTGGGACTGCCGGCATTCATTCTGATAAAGGTGCTGGCACCGGGGTTTTATTCCCGCCAGGATACGAAAACGCCGGTCCGGATTGCCATTATTGCAATGGTCTGCAACATGGCGCTGAATATCCTGTTCGTGGTACCGATGGTGATGTTGCAGTACGAAGCACCGCATGTCGGCCTCGCGCTTGCGACCAGCAGCTCCGGTTATATCAACGCCCTGCTGCTGTATCGAGGCCTGCGAAAAGCCGGCGTCTACAAGCCCGTGGCGGGCTGGGGTTCGATGCTGGGCAAAATGCTGGTTGCCAGCGCATGCATGACCGCGGCATTACTCTACCTGACGCCGGGCCTTGAAATATGGACCTGGTTGACCGTGCTCGAACGCGCGTTCTATCTTGCCAGCATTATCGGCATAGCGGCAGTGATCTATTTTGCGATGCTGTGGCTCAGCGGCATCCGGCCCGACAGGCTCAAGCGCGTTTAAAAAACTGTTTTCAACGCAAAGGCCGCAAAGCCACTTGCAGCTTGTGACACATTTGAAATTTCCGCTGTAGGTTTCACTGCTCCACAGTTTTAACGAACGCGTAACACGACGCGGCTACATGATCTAACGTCAGCATAATAAAAATAAATCTTTGCGTTCTCTGCGTCTTTGCGTCTTTGCGTTAAATTAGCCGTAGGCCGGGATAAGGCTTTGCCGTTCCCGGCTAATAAAGACACGCGGCCTCAGACGTGAGCAGAACCAGCGTTGCGGGCCCCCTTACGAAATCGCGGCAATAAGGACCTGAATGACTGTTAAACTGAATTATTGACGCTCTCTACACACGAATCTGCCAAGCACAGCCATGCCTTACATGCCTTTTCAGCGCTCAACTGATCTTTCCAGGTTGAAACACCTGATATTACAGATTTCCGCCATATTCGTGCTGATTACGCTTTTATCGCCTCGAGTTGCATATAGTGAAGAGTTAGAGCCGTATACTGATAATACAACTAAAGAATTCTCGCTCCCGGACATTAAAGGAGAAACACAGTCATTGAGCGACTACCGCGGCAAAGTTGTGCTGGTAAATTTCTGGGCGAGCTGGTGCATGCCATGTGTACAGGAAATGCCCGAACTGACACAGCTTAAACAGCACATGGCCGGGCAGCCATTCGAGATTCTTGCACTCAATGTCGGTGAACACCAAAACAGGGTAAAATACTTTGCAAAGCGAACGAAATTCAACCTGCCAGTGTTAATGGATAATTCCAGCAAAGTCTTCAACGAATGGAAGATTGAAATAATGCCAACCAGCTTTCTGATCGATGCCCGCGGTCGTGTTCGGTACCGTGCACGCGGCAACCCTGGATGGGACAATGAACAAACCCTTTCTATAATAGAAAATCTTATCAAAGAAACCGGAAAAACTGACAGCACTGAACAATAAATGCAGTAGTTCAGAATTGATCAGACAGTTGCTGCTGGTTTTTATCAGGCCTGTGCCGGAGCATTAGCGGCTTATGCTCTCGCAGAGACGCAGGGCGCGCAGAGAAGATATAGACTGGTTTCTCGCAAAATTACAGATGCATCCTTTGCGTACCTTGCACCCTGACGGGAGATAATAATGCCTTTACTCTCGCAAAGTGTTTACTCAAATAGTTCTGAGCCTGCCACTGCGCTCTCCGCGTCTCAGCGAGAGTGAACCTCCTCTCAGGCAGTATACAACCCATTCAGGCACATTCGTCTCGCCGCCCCCTGGGCATAAAAAAGGCCCCACCGGTTTCCCGGTGAGGCCCTGGTTTAAGACGACGTCTCTGTCGTCAGCTCAGGCGTTACAGCTCATTACCGTGGCACATGGTGCAGGTGATGGGCGTGCCCTTGGGTACGAAACCCACATCAGGCAGGTTGCGGTCGGCCGCGGTGCGCGACAACACTGAACCTTCACCGTTCTGGCCATGGCAGTCACGGCAGGCATTGCGGTTGATGTTGCGCCTGTGCTCGCCGTCGGCAAACTGGGTGTTACCCACCACGTGCATGCCGTGCGGTCCCTGCAGGCTGGCAGTGGAGCCGTCGGTGCCCAATGCGTTGATATTGGTGTGACAGGTGTCGCACTCAACGATGGGGCCGGTATGGCCCTGCAACTGGTTCGCCATGACGTTGTCGTTGGCGTCCGGGTTGCCGTTCGGGAACTCAGCATGGGTCGCACCATGACAGCCTTCACACATGACACCGCCGTGACCTGTGCTCACCCGGTATAGCTGCGGATTGCCCGCACCCGGATTGGCGAAGCCGTTGAAGCTGGCCGGCACAGCAGGTTCTGCAAAGCGCTTGTTGGTTGGCACGATCGGCGTAGCCTTGGCATCGCCGCTCACGTAGGCCTGACGCAGACGCAGGTTGTCCACGTTACCGTCGATGTCCCGCGTATTGGCGATGGTGCCGGCAGTGCCCGCCAGGTTGTCGCGGACGTCACCGGTGTGGCAGGAACCGCAACCCGGCTCGTTGGCCCAGGGTACACGCGGCTGCGGGTCGTTCGGGTCGTAGAAATCGCCGCCCAGGACAAAGGCGCCCGGGTTCTGCGGGGAGACACCCGCGGAGAAGTCATTACCCACCTGCTCCATGTCGCCGTGGCAGTCGTTACACAGCATGCCGCCATTGAACATGGCGCCACGCAGACACTGCACGTTGGTACCGGGGTGACACTGGTAACAGGTATCTTCCAGCACCTGCAGGCGCTCGGCCTGGTTGCTGATGGTGCCGTTAGCCTGCTGGATCGGTGCCGGCATCGGCGGGAACAGGTTGCCCAGGCCGCCGTGGTGGCTGTGCATCACGTTGGAGTTACTCGAATGCGCCAGCTGGTTACGCCCGTTGGCGTCAGTACCCGGAGGTCCGGCCACCGGGCCGACCTGTGCCAGGTCCAGTGCCGGGGTGTAGTGACACACCTGGCAGACCACCGCATTACCTTGCACCAGCGCCTTGTTGATCAGGCAGTTGGTGTCGCCGTCGCCGCCGTTGGCGGTGATATCACACGGCGTCGGATTGTTCGACGTATCGACGTAGTTGGCACCGTGCTTGAGGTCGTGCAGGCGCAGGATGTTGATGTCCGCCGCATATTCGACACTCACATCGTTCGGTAGCGTCGGGTCCGGATCGTCCAGACTGGTCGCCACTGGGAGACCGGCGTTGTTGAGCGTGTCGGTCGGCTCGCTGGTGCGGCTGTTCTGCACGTCTGCGGGATCCGAGTGGCAGTTGGTGCAGCTCGCCTCACCGGAGATCGGCAACACGGTGTCGACCGTGCCGACGGTCGTGGTGCCCTGCTTGGCCTCGACGCGTACCAGCGGGTAGGCGTTCTCACGACCGTAGTCGTCATAGGCCGCGAACGGAATGCCCGCCGCCTCGTACCAGTTCACGTCCGCCGCCACATAACCGAACGGGAAGTTGACGAAGAACGGC
>CALLCZ010000012.1 GCA_937998645.1 uncultured Gammaproteobacteria bacterium | reverse complement strand
TTGCGCGGACTCGCATTCAGCGAAATAGAAAGCAGCCTGTCCAGCATCATCGAACGTTGCCAGAAAAACGGCGCACGGGTATTGCTGTCAGCTGTGCGTTTGCCGCCCAATTACGGGCCTGTATACATTGAACAGTTCGCTTCACTCTACCAGCGATTGTCAGAACGCTATGGCATTCCACTGGTACCGCGCATGCTCGACCAGGTCGCCGAAAACCGCGAGCTGATGCAGGAAGACGGTATTCACCCGAAAGCGGAAGCGCAACCGCAGATTATGCAGAATGTATGGGTGGGGCTTGAGCAAATGCTTGTAAAGCAGTGAATAGTTAACAGTTAATAGTGATGTCAGCAGTAGGCCGGGACAAGGTGTACTGTTTCCGACTTGATCTGACAGTTGCTGCATATTTTCACCTGGCCGACACACCAGCCAATGCTGAAAGTTTAACATCCTGTTTTCTCGCAGAGGCGCAGAGAACGCCGAGGTAACATGTGATTTTTTACAAAGAATGTATTGGAATATACATCTTTCTTTGCGTTCTCTGCGTCTCTGCGAGAGTAAATCTCTATAGCCTTTTCTATATAGCCAATCTCGACTGTACTGACAAAACAATTGTTCGCCGTTACCGGCATATTACTTTTGCGATGTTTGCGTGCTTTGCGGCTAAAATAAATGCCTGGTTGTTACTACCGGTTTTCAGCCAGTTCCGTAAGCATACGGATATAGTCATTTGTCTTGCTGATGAAATGGGCTTGTTGATCTTCCGTCATACTGTGTGAAATCTGAACTGTCAGGCGCACAATAATGCCCCTGTTTATCTCCGATTTTTCTTTCATGGTTTCATCATCGATATCTTCAAATCCTGCGAGGAACTGGCGCAAACGATCTGTCTTGTTTTGTACTGTATCCTCTTCAGCCAGGATTTCCCGAATGCCGTGCTGCCACTGCAGTCGCCGTTGCAGTCTCAGCTCTGCTGTACTGGCCAGTTCTGTCGCGGCATGTTCCACATTACGCTGCTGTTCATCCGTCAACTCACCGATCCAGCTCTGATAAGTATCGGATATGCGCTCAAAGTAGTCTTCAATGCGTTGTTCTTCATTCAGATCGACAAATTCTTCACGAAATTCATCATTGGTATCATCGATATTCATGAATAGCTCATCCAGCTGTTCTTTATTCAGCAAAGGCAGCAGGTGAGCCATCTCGTCATTGACCTTCGCGGAGAGCGAGCGCCAGAACCGGTCCATTTCAGTAATACGCTGTTCTACTTGTTGTTCCGTGAGTTGTGTAGCCATATCACGCTGTAATGCGCTCAGCCAGTCAGCATACTGTTTTAACTGGGTATTGCGGTGCCATTCGAGCAGCACCAGCGTGCTCTGTTCCAGTTTTTCCTCGAGCACATCATCGAGCGTTACCATGCCCTCGACATATTCCGGTATCAGGTAGTCCAGCCGGTTATAAACTGTTTTGAATGAGCAGGCGGCTACAGCCGTGATTAGCGTCAGTATGACGATGGCTTTGGTAAAGCGATTGATCATCGCGGAAACAACCGGTCCAGGTTGTTGCGCGAGATATCAGCGGCTACACCTTCCGGCAGCTGCGCCAGCCAGCCACGCGTCTCGGCAGCGATCTCGGGCAGATCAGCCCAGCGACTTGGTTTATAGGTATCCATGCCGACCAGGAAACGCGTGCGGTAATCCACCAGGAACTGCTTCCACTCCGGCGTCAGTCGCTGTTCGTCATCGAGCATGCCCTCGCGCAATGACAGCTCGATATAGAGCTTCGGATACGTGTCGAGTAATTCACGCAGCGTAGCTACCGGCACATTGAAGCCGCCGTGCGCCCATAGCACGTTAATGTCTGGCGACTTTTCAAGAATAATACGCATACCTTCTAGATTGGTGTGCGGGTGCAATGCCAGCTTGCGCTGACGTGCCAGCTCGATCATCTCTTCCATGGGAATAGAGTCTGCATCCTCGCCGAACACATGAAATTCGCCAAACCCCCTGTAGGGTACTCTTGCCAGGTGTTCCAGCAGAAATGTTTCAAGATCAGGGTCGTTGAACCAGAGATAACGATGGCGCCAGCTTTTGTAAGGCCGAAGCATGGGTATGACTATTTCGGGATCTGCACGATAAAGCATTTCCGCACCCTCGGCAGGTGTAGCAGAAACCAGTGCGCGTTTTATATTTTGCTGCTTCAACATGCTGATAGCATCGGCAGGTGGCAGCGTTTCCCAGACATCCTGGTCATAATGAATGTGGCCGTCATGGATGCTATAAGATGTGTCGACTGCAATTGCAGTCGAACATACAGTAGCAATCAGGATAAAAAATAGTACAAGTCGTTTCATGCTGGAGTATGTATTCATTTGTCGAGGTTTAATGGCTTTACCGGAGCCTCCATCCAGCTGTCATCATTTCTCCAGTCGTAATCCGGATTATCGGCATACAATTCAACCTCGTTGCCGTCAGGGTCTCTCAAGTAAATGCTGTGGCTGATGGTATGGTCGGACAGTCCATCGATGGCATAGTCGAGATCGATGAGTCTATTGTAAAGCGACTTTAGCTCATCGATCGAGTCGCCGATTTTCCAGCCGACGTGGTAGAGGCCGATGCGCCTGCCATGCACAGGCCCGTGGGCATCACCTACCTGGATGAGCAGTAACTCGTGATGGGTACTGCCACCACTGAGTAATGCAGCTCGGCCATTGAATATCATGCCGCTGATGCCCAGGCCAACGGCTTCCGTGTAGAATTTAACAGAACGTTCAAGATCGCGTACATAAAACACGACATGTCCAAGATTCGTCATGACCACCTCACTGCACTGAGTTTTTGAATATGTAATACGACCCGGCAAAGATCAACAGGTTTTATCGTAAGTTAATCGCTTTCAAGATCGCTAACAATACCCCGCTACTGGTAACATGATGATGGATCTTGTTTTACTCTGGCAAAGACGCCTGAAGCGCAAAGTTTTAATGCAAGATAATTTCTTATACATTTTACTTTGCGACCCTCGCGCCTTTGCGAGAGATTATTTTTTATTACATATATCCAGGATAATATAATTTTAGATACTAGAATTTTTTTATCTGCTTCTTTATTTCCCCGATGACCGGTTCGTCCAGCGGATCGATAGCGCTCATGTAATCAGCCACCAGTTGACCGTTGCGGTCGATCAGGTATTTGTGAAAATTCCATTTTGGATAGGTTCCGGCAGTGCGCGCCAGCTCGGTATAAAACGGACTCGCATGACGTTCGGAAACACGTGTTTTCTCAAACATAGGAAACTTGACTCCATATGTCATTCTGCAAAAGTTTTTAATCTGGTATTCATTTCCCGGCTCCTGCTGGCCAAAGTCGTTGGAAGGAAAGCCCAGCACAACAAATCCATCATCCCTGTATTTCTGATAAAGCTTTTCAAGAGAGTCATATTGATCAGTGTAGGCACACTTGCTGGCAGTGTTCACAACCAGTATTACCTTGCCCTGGTATACCTCACATAGATTTACAACAGTCTTGTCATTGAGTGAACGCACATCAAAATCCAGCAACGGAGAACATTCTTTTGCTGATACCTCTGCATTGATGAGTAAAAACATAAAGACAAATATTTTTTTCATCGCATTATTTCCTCACTATTTACTGATTGACGCTGATTGAAATCACAAGGGTAGTTTTTCCAGTGTACTGAACTTGGTAACGCCGACCGGCAACTTGCGCAGGCGGCGCACACCTTCGCCGCCCGCCCAGATTTCAATATCGTCAGGTATCAACTCACGCAACTCGATCAAATGCGGGCGAATATTCTTGTACTGGTAAGCGCCGCTGAATGTGATGCCGACAATATCTACATTAAACTGCGCAACCGCATGGCCGATCTGATCCATTGGCACTTCGGCGCCAATGTTAATGGTTGAAACGCCATGCGATGACAGCATAGCCGCCACCATTAACAGACCCAGCATATGCTCCTCTCCGGGCAGAGTGGCTAACAGCACCCGTGGTTTTCTGGCGTGCCTCTGCAGTCTGGCAATTTCTGTATTGAGAAACCGGATCAATTGCTGAGACAAAAAGTGTTCCTGGAATATCTGCAATTTGCCGCAGGCCCAGAATTCACCAACCGTATTCAGTAGCGGCACGACTGTCTTCAAAATGAATCCCTGCATTCCCTGCTGCTGGTACTGTTCCTGTAACAGTGACTCGAGGAGTTCAGCGTCCGTAGAATGAATTGCCTCGATAAGCTCACTGACCGTTTGCTCCAGCTGCATGGGTTGCCCGGATTGCAGACTTGCTTCCAGTTCATCCAGACCCTCCTGTCCGAGTGGGAGCAACTTGCCCGGGCGCATACCCTGGTCGAGCAGACGCCGAATACGCTGTAATTGTCTTAGCTGTTTTTCGGAGTACTTGCGTTCGCCTTTATCACTTCTCACAGGCTGCGGAAAGCCATAGCGGCGCTCCCAGACACGCAGCGTGTCGCGACCAATACCGGTATCGCGCTCAACCGCGCCTATCGAGTAAAGCCCATCATTTTCAATCATTGAAAATCACCTCAAATAGTATGGATAAATAATAGCATGTTTTGTCCTAGACAAACAAGATTTTTTGTGCATAATAAAACCATGAGCTGATAAGCCAGCTCTCTAACGTTTCGATAAAACAACTGGAGATATGCCATGAGTGACTACGAACTGCAGATTCAAGCTACCGGTAAATATTACGATGAAGCCATCCATGCCGCTGAGCAGGAAGACATTGAGATTCTGTCTTCTGTCGTTCCCGGGAGCCGGCTTCATGAAGTCATTCATAATCCGATCGACAGCGGCATTGACGAGGGCTGAGTTTCCCCTTCGATCCCGCCATCACTTAATCCCCCACAATGCATTCATCATGCAGAGTGATGGATTCATGATCACCGGAGCGGTTTAGCGACCGCCCCGGCCTTTTTGAGTATTTGATGCATATTAAATCTGAAAACCTGACATGCGATGAAGTTAGAGACTCAAGCAGGCAAAGCAGCCAACCACCACTACCCTGCCGCGGTTGTACGCGTGATTGCACCCGCTTTGGCCAATGCGACGGTAAACCCTGGCGTTTGAACATAAGCCGCTGATTGATGTAATCGCATCGGTTAGCTCGCTAGAAATACCAGGCCAGCTGTGCGAACAGGTTGAGACCGGTGCTGAATGTTTTATCGGGAATTCCTGAATCAATGCCGCCGAACTCGGTGCCCGGGGCTCCGACGGGTACAGCCAGCGCTGCCAGTAACTGCCAGTCCTGCCTGAAATCGTACGCACTCACCAGCTGTACCAGCATCGAGCCATCGCTGGCATTGATGAATGCGTTGGGTGTTAGCAGCCACAGCGGTGTGATTTCTATCATTGCCGATGCGGCGACATAATTACGACCAAGTGTAAACAGTTCGCCGCGGGCGATGCGTTCGACCAGGTCGGGATTGCTGGCCAGAGCCGCGGGACTGTAATCACCATCGGCTATACCGAAGCCGTTATAAAAATATTCGAGAATGCCACTGATGTTCTTGCCCCAGCCGATCCACGAGTATGACAGGCTGGTGACCAGGCTGAAGACGTTATCCGTTTCTGTATCCGTCAGCGTGATATCACCCCGCCAGACGGCGCCGCCGACATTGGAGATGCCGCCGATGCCGAAGATGTTGTCATCGAAATGCTGGGCGATCAGAAAATCGTACTCCTGTTCGCTTGCAAAGCCGTGGTACTTGGCGGCGATCGAATCGACATCACTTGTGACCTCACCATTGATATCGCGCCTGAAAACCCAGACGGCCTGCAGGTCATCGCCGCTCTGTCGCAAATACTGGCCATAGAGCATGTCGTCCCCGGTCTTGTATTCCTTGTCGACAGCCGCAGGATCAAACGGATTGAAAAAATCCATCGGAGTGTAGATCAGCCCGTTGCCCCAGCTCACCGCCTGGCGTCCGATGCGCGCGACGGCATTGGTGCTGGTGATATCCACATAGAGACGATCGAGGCGGTGTTCGACCACACTGTCGCTGTCTTCCGATATGACATGGGTCAGATCCATCAGGCGGAACCGGTCCGAGGGGATACGTTCCGGAACCAGTATATTCCCCGGCAGGCTATTCGCAAGAATGAAGCCATCGCCTTTACCGGCAAGCAACTGGTAATCGGCAGCGAGCCTTACCCTGTCCTTTTGCCAGCCAAACTTGAGGCGCAGATCGCCAAATTGATCGACCGAAGGGGTATCGATGTAATCCAGAAATACGCTGTCATCTGGAAAGGTGTTCATCAGGAACAGGTACTTGGCATGCCCGCCTTTGAACAGGTTTGTATCTGCGATGGCAGCTGTGGTCAGCGCACAGGTCAACACATACAGCAACAGATAGCGAATCATCAATCTTCAATCTGGGGCTGCTGTTGTTTCTCGTCGCTGATGATTTTGCCGTCACGCATCTTGATCAGGCGCCTGGCATAGGCCATTACGCGCGTATCGTGTGTTGCGATCACAAAAGTGATGTTGTGGTTCTGGTTGAGCTCAACAAACAGGTCCATCAATTGACCGGCCGTGACGGAATCGAGGTTCGCCGTAGGCTCGTCCGCCAGCACCAGCGTAGGTTTACTGACGATTGCACGGGCCACGGCCACGCGCTGCTGCTGCCCGCCGGAGAGTTGTGCCGGGCGGCGGTCTTCCATGCCTTCGAGGCCGACTTCTTTGAGTATCTGGTGTGATCGCTGTGACCTTTCCTGCGCCGGTTCACCGCGAACCTGCATGACGAACTCGACATTTTCACGCGCAGTCAACACCGGTATCAGGTTGTATGCCTGGAACACGAAGCCGATCTTGTGCAGGCGCATGTCTGCCAGCGGGCCCTTGCCCAGCTCATCTACCTGGGTGTTGCCGACACGGATGCGGCCGCTGTCGGGTGTATCGAGCCCGCCCATGGCGTTGAGCAATGTGGTTTTACCTGAACCGGAGGGACCTGATAAACAGACAAAATCACCCGCATCGATTTCAATCGAAACGTGGTCCAGCCCGGTGATAATTTCTTCACCCTGCTGAAAAGTCTTGCACAGGTCCTTGCAGACAATGGAACTCATGGTGTCATACCTGCTCTGGTCTGTATCTTGAGTTGAAGTATCAGTTTCATAGTTGTATTTTGTGCTATCAGGTCTTGTTCAGTGCTTCGATCGGGTCATAGCTGGCTGCACGCCAGGCTGGCAGGATGCTGGTCAGCAATCCCAGCACAATGACAATCACGTTTGCCATGATCATGTCATTCAGCTTCAACGCGGGATACAGCATGCTGCTGGTGCCCATCATTTCCATGCCTTCGGCAACAATGGAAATATCAATGCCAGCTTGCAGTGGTATAACCGTGCCAACGGCTAATATATTACCCAGCAGCAAACCAATCAGCAGCAACAGCAGCGATTCCATCAGAATCTGGTAGAGAATGGTACTGGGGCGCATACCCAGCGCCTGCATCAGGCCGATTTCACGTACACGCTCGAACACGGCCATCACCAGCGTGTTGACCAGGCCAAATGATAATGCAAGAAAAACAATGATGATCCAGACCAGAACGAAACCGTCCATCATCGCCAGCATGCTGCCAAGATACGTATCGACTTCGTACCAGGGCAGCGTTTCAACACCCTCGCCCGCTGCCTGTTTGATGCGTGGATACCAGTTATCAACATTGCGGTAATCTTCACTCGTGATGGCTATTTCGGATACATTGTCACCCAGCTTGAGCAATTTCTGCACGGTGTCACGCCCGGCATAGATATACGTTTCTTCCAGGCTGGCCAGCTTTGCTTTGTAAATGCCGACGATACGAAAGCCGCGGTCGGCAATGTTATTGTCCGGGTCCTGGCTCATCACGACCACGCGTTTACCGAGATCGGTTTCCAGGTGATCGGCCATCTTCGCGCCAATAACGAGGCCCCTGTCACTGCTGTCTTCGAGGAAACGGCCTTCATAGATCGTATCCGCGTCGAAACTCACCTGAACTTCACTGTCAGGCTCTATGCCGAGCAATACGACGCCGCGGGTATCGCGTTCACTGGAAATAACGGCCGGTACGCGTACACGGCTGGTCCATGCAGTGACTTGCGGAATCTGCAGCGCCTTGAGCAATTCTTCATCGGGCGCCGCGATGCTGTTATTAATGCTCGGGTCATCACGATAAGCCGGGTGGTGAATCTGGACTTCGCCTGGCAGGCTGCGGATACCATTCAACAGCATGTCATCCACCATGCCGCGCATCAGTGCGGTCATGAAAATCATGGCCCAGACACCGACAGTGATTGCTGCCAGCATGATGGTTGTGCGCCGGTGGTTGCGCCACAGGTTGCGCCAGGCAAGCATGAACATGGCTTTTAATGGCAGGATATTCATACCGCCCTCATCGCTGCGACGGGCTGCAGGAAGAACAGCCTGATTGCCGGGTAGATTGAAGCCAGCAGACTGAACAGGAACACAATACTCGGGCCAAGCATGATCGATAATAACGACAGGCTGGGATACATACGGTCAGGCAGGTTGAAACGTTCCGCCATCTGGTCCATGCCCGGGTAGGAAAAGCCGACGATACTGAGGTAATAAGTCATTGCAATGCCAAGCACGGCACCAATAGCCAGGCCAAGCCCTGACATGACAAACGTTTCCGTAATGACCAGGCTGCCAAGGCGAGCCGGTTTAACGCCCAGTGCCATCATTACACCAAACTCGCGGGTGCGTTCCAGTACCGACATCAACTGCGTGTTGAGCACGCTGAAAGCGACCAGCACGATGAGCACGCCGTACATGAACCAGGCGCTGGTGAAATCGGCCTGTATCGCCTGCTTCAGCCCGGGTTGCAGTTGCTCCCAGTCGAGCACAACCAGCCTGTCATTAGCCGTCAGTATGTTATTGACGGCATGCTGTACAGAGGAAAGCTGTGACAGCTCGGGTGCATTGATGACGATGTTGTGGCCCCTGCCATCCATGCCGAACAGGTTCTGAAAGTAGCCAATGGGCAACTGGGCCATGCTGCGGTCAATTTCAGCGATTCCGGATTCAAAGATACCACCAACGATAGCTATACCGGCCGCGAATGATCCGTCGTGGCCGCTGCCAAGCAATGTAAGTTCGTCGCCGATGCCGACGCGCAGGTTCCGTGCCAGCACCGAGCCAATGATGATTTCTTCAGCGTTGCTGTGTTCGAAATAGCTGCCTTTAGTAATCAGACCCGGCAAGGTGGATACATTTGGTTCGAATTCGGGTTCGACGCCGACAATCTGCAATCCGTATGAACGTTCTTCACTCGATGTCATCGCAAAGGCAACACCACGTGCTGCGACCGTGTCGCTGCCAAGCTGTTTGCGTACTTTGTCGGCCAGCGGAATGATGGCATCGATGCTGCTGCGCATTTTCGGCTCATCGTTGTAGCCCTCGCGCTGTATCTGCATATGGCCGGTATAGGACTTCAGCGTGTTGTCGATCATCATGCGGTAGCTGCCCAACTGCAGCGAGATCGAGAACACCAGGATCAGGTTGGAAAAAACCATCGCGCCGACAGTGAGCCAGGTGCGGCGTTTATGCCGCCACAGGTTTCGCCACGCCATGCGCAATGTAATCGTCACTGCCGCGGATTTCTCAGATTGGACAGGGTGAACAGGCTGTCGGGATGTGAGACGTCGAATTTTATGTCCTGAACAGACATCTCGGTCCATTCATCAGGCGTATCCACCTTGCCCATACGTATGATGCTGGCCACGCTGCGTCCGCCGAGCTGCTTGATTTCGAGCGCTTTCATGGTTTTGACCAGCACGCCGTCCTGATCCCAGAATTGCTGTTCCAGCAGGATGTTGTCATCGCGAATCGTCAGCACTTCCTTGCCCCAGACTACCGCGGCTTCCTCGTGCGGGATCGATTCGATCACGTAAGCCGTGTGTCCGTCCTGTTCACGCGTTTCGAGCAGCTTATGATCATACTGGTCGATAATATCCGTCGACTTGCTGATGTCCTTGTTGGTAAAGTCACTACCCATCCAGCTCTGGCTCATCATGGAAGACGGCACTTTGATGATACGGTTGACCTTGGGTGCGAATGTCCACATATTGTTGTCGTCAAGCAAGGTACCGTTGCCGGCGTCTTTCTTCGGTTCAGTCACGCGCACCAGCGAGGTTTTCTCACCCCGGGTCCATGAACGCATCGACATGCTGCGCTGCCAGTCAGGCCGGTGGATGGTCATGGTCATTTCCGAGTAGGATGAAGTGCCGCGCCAGTGGTCCATGGCCTGCTGGATCAAATCACGCGGATCTATGTCAGCCGACAGCGCTATTGGTGAAATGAGGCAAGTTATCAAAGCAGTTAAAAAATATCTCATCGCTTTTCCATGGCTGATCGAAGGGGTTCGAGTTTATATCTGAACAACATATGGAACAACAGATCAGCGGCGATTGAATATCTATTCATTAATTAATTGTATTTTAATCAATCGCGATATTTCATAATTAACCGATAAGTACTAGAATTAATTAGGAATATTTGACATCGTCGTATTGTTTCAGGAGTCACGAATGGCACAGACTAATTCATCGAACCGAAATCGCTGGTTATTGATCGCAGCTGTAGTATCAATCGGTTCAATCAGCCTGTTACAGGGGGGATGCAGCTGTGGTTCTTCAAGCTCTGTGCCACCGTCACCAATTACAGATGTATTCCCGCCACAAAGCACGGACAGCGCACTTGTGAGCACGCTCGTTACTGCAACATTTCGGGATGACATGAACGACAGTACCATTAACACAACGACATTCACACTCACCGTTGGTGGTGCACCGGTCACTGCTGCATCAGTCGTCTATGATGCAACAACAAAAACTGCAACTCTGACTCCCGCTGTTGACCTGGTATCGGATACTGAATACAGGGCCACGATCAGCTCTTCTGTTGAAAACACAGATGGAAATAAACCTTTAGCTTCTGATTACGTATGGAGCTTTACGATCAGTCCTACAACTTTTCTGGCATCAAAAGATAGCAACGGTGTTGTCGGTAATCAAAGAAGTGATATATCAGACGTCAGTGGGACGGGCCAATATATAGTATTTGAATCGTCCGCAACCAATCTTGTTACCAACTTTGTGACAAATGGTCTTAATCATATTTATCGCAAAGACATGATTACTGGTGAGATATTGTTGGTAAGTAGTGATGGTAATGGTCTAGAAGCTAACAACAGCAGCTCATCCCCACGAATCAGTGATGATGGAAAATTCGTGGTATTCGTATCTAACGCAACCAATTTGTCATCAATTATTACTGGTGGAACACAGCAGATATTTATCAAGGATATGGATGATGGCTCAATAGAACTTGCCAGCCGCGACTTATCTCTAAATGCTGCCAACGGTGTATGCTCAGATCCAGATGTAAGCAATGATGGTCGTTATATTGTATTTACATCAACAGCATCGGATTTAACAGCAATACCTGGCGGTGGATTTCCACAAATCTACTATAAAGACATGTCTGATGAATCTGTTGATATGGTAAGTCTTCGCACTACACTTACAACTGGCGCGACAGGTAATAGCAATAATACAGATATGAGTGCTGACGGCCAGTATATAGTGTTTGAATCTAATGCAACCGACCTGATATCACCTTCACCTACAGCCGCTATCAATATTTATTTCGTTGATATCAGTACCCCTACAAATATAGAACATATCAGTGTTAATACAGCCGGCACTGACGCGTTCGGGAATAGTCTTAACCCCTCGGTAAGTAATGATGGCCGCTATGTAGCATTTGATTCGATCGCAGACAATCTGGTAACGCCTGACAATAATGGAAATAATGACGTATTCCTGCGTGACCGTAATCCATCTGGCTCTCCAACAACAAGTCTCGTCAGCGCAAATCCTTCAACAGGAGACAGCGCGAATGGAGAAAGTGCGTCTGCCAGCATTAGTGGTGACGGTGCTTTTATCGCATTTCAATCTGATGCAACTGACATCGCTACCGGTAACAACCCCGGATTAACAGACATATTCGTTCGAGATATGGAATCAGCTTCTATAACAATCAATCAGGTAAATATCACTGAGACTGGAATTCCCAATCCAACATTAGGCAGTGCCAATGCATCAACTAGTTCGGATGGCCGCTATGTCAGTTTTGATTCACGAGACAGATATACTTTAGAAGATGACACGAGTGGTATTTCTGATGCCTATCGAGCATACAACAGCACCTTCTAGCTGATCATCAAGAAGAATTTTTTGTCTGCTCTTTTGATTTTTTAACAGCAGGTTCCTGTTCCATGAAATACTGCACCAGGATGTCATCATAATCACGTATGCGTGTGACATACTGAACCGGCTCGTTGCCGCGCGCATAACCGTATTTAAGGTCCTTGTAGTATTTCTTTTCACTGAGTAGCGGCAGCACTTCTTTCATATCAATCCACAGGTTGGGGTTCTTGCCCAGTTTTCTCGCGAGTCCCTGCGCATCACGGAAGTGCCCCCTGCCGACATTGTAGGCGGCCAGAGCCATCCAGCTGCGGTCGGGTTCGGCCACGTTTTCATCGAACATCTTCTTCATTTTTGCGTGAAATTTTGCCCCTGCGAAAATATTCTGTTTGGCATCGAGGCGACTGGTTACACCCAGTGATTTGGCAACCGGCTGCGTCAGCATCATGATGCCGCGTACACCTGTCGGGCTCTTGGCCTTTGGATTCCAGTGGGATTCCTGGTAGCTTTGTGCCGCCAGTAATGCCGGTGATATACCGTTCTCTTCTGCCGCTTTAATAAACATGTCTTTGTATTTCGGCAGCCTGTCTTTTATGCGACGTTTGAATTTCTGGATATCAACATAATCGAACACATCTATATGTCCGTAGTATTTTTCGATTTTTTGCGCGTATTCACCACTATCCTGATATTCGGCAAACCACTTGTTGATAGCACTCGCCAGGTGAGGATTGTTTTTAGCGTACATCCAGGAAAGCTGCGAGCCTTTATGCAGGGTATATTTAACTGATATCTCAGGGTAATAACGGCGGTTGATATCGAATATAGTTGAGTCGCTGATCGTACATTCGATCTCTTTGCTGCGGACTTTCTCCAGCAGACTGGGTGTCAGCAGGTTGTGGTCAAGACTCCAGTCTATACCCGGGTATTGCTTATACAGATTATCGACATAACTGGTTGCTGCCGGAATGACTATTTTCAGTTCTTTCAGGCCTTCAATTTTGTCGATAAATGCTGCATCGCGGTGGCATACCAGGTATTCACTGACATCCATGTAGCCAGGCCCAAAGTCGAATTCCGCTTTTCTCTCAGCAGTTATAGTAAGGCCCGCTGCTGCAATATCGCCCTCACCTTTGCGTAATGCTTCTATAACGGCTTCAGTCGAGTCGAATTCGATAAACCTTGCAGCAACACCCAGCGATTTCGCGAAAGAAACGGTCATATCATATTCAGGACCGGTGGGGTTTTCTTCACGATCGATATAATAAGTCGTCGGCTGGTTTGTTGTTAGAACAACAAGCTCGTTCTTTTTGAGGATTCGTTCGAGTACATCTTCAGTCTTTGCCTGCTCTGTACTGCTTTGCTCTGTACTGCCCTGCTCTGAACCACTATGCTCTGAACTACTGCATGAAATAATAAAAATGCAGCAACTTAATAAGCAAGCCGATGCAATGAGAGTGCGATTTACTGTCATTTCATCTTTCTGATTCGTGAATGTGATTTAAGGTAAATATACAGTGCCAACGACAAGATTAATACAACCAGCACGCTCATCAGGATATAAAACTGGGTCGTTGTCAGTGTCGGTATTTCATATATGACGATGCCTTTATCCAGCGAAAGATATTCTTTTGCTACGCGCGCTATATCGTCCGAGGTAACAGCCTCGATTTTAGCTTCAATATCTTCAAAGTAGCCTTTCTCCTTGAAATAGACATAATCAGAAGCGTAATAATCCGCGAACTGGGCATTCGATTCATAACCCTGCACGTTCTGCAGCAAAATTTTCATTTTTGATTTTTCGAGCAGTTCGCTATCCATGCTTTCTTCAACCAGTTTTATGATCTCGGTTTCAATGATTTTTATGGTCTCATCGATATCATCCAGGTTGACATCCGCGTAAATGCTGAACAGGCCGAATTTACTCAGGGTTTCGCGCCATACGCCAGGCGAATATGACAGCCCGCGTTTGATACGGATTTCTTCGCCGAGCCGGAAGTCCAGGTAATGCTGAATAATCATCAGCGGGAAAATATCTTCTGACCAGAAACCGGGAATACCATATAAAATGCCAATTACGGCATCGTTACTGAGTAAAGGAGACAGCGTCCCGGTTTCCTGCGCATAATTATCCGGTACGCCAGGTGTGGGCAGTTTGCGCTCAGGTGAAGGTATTAACGTAATCTGTCCGAAGGTCTGCTTGATCAGGTCCAGCATGGGCTCCTGCTCGAAGTCACCGACTACGATCAAAGCCATATTCTCGGGTACATAATAACGCTTGTAGGTATCGAGAATGTCCTGCCTGGTGATATGGTCGGCTGTTCTCAGGCCTTCGCAGACATAATCGACACCCGGCAACAGCTTCATTACCGCTTTTTCCGTTCCATTGACACCAAAGCCGCGCAATCTGAACCATTGCCGAACTTTTGAGGGTTTACCACCGACTTCGCGGTGAATAATGTCCCTGGATGTTTCGACATTTTCTTCGGATATTATCGAGTCAGTCAGAATCTCGTAAAGTGTATTGATGGCAACATCCGGATAGCGGCTGTATATGTCCATTTCATATACCGTTTCCTCGTTACCGGTATAGGCATTCCAGCTGCCACCGTGGTCTGCAACAAGGTGTTCCAGTTCAGCCTCCGAGTACCTGGATGTGCCGGTAAAAAGCAGATGTTCGAGGAAATGTGGCGTTTCCTGGTGCTCGCATTCAAAATCCTGCATGCCAACGCCCACCCAGAGCCTCACTGACAGGGTGTGTGCGCCGGGCCTTTGTTTGAAAATGATGTCCAGACCATTATCAAGTGTCAGGTGATCGACATCATATAAGCCCGGCGGGCTGTACTCGCTGGCAATGGCTGCCTGCCAGGTGAAGACTGCAGCTGAAATCAGGATACCGGTTAGCAGATAACGGACGAAGCCTGCTGCTTTACGCTGGATTGATTGATACTTTCGAAACATATTACCCACTATCAAAACCACTACTTGTGAGATGCTGCAGATACTGACACAATTCAGCCAACCCGGTTGCCGCAAATACTAAATGTTACCGCTAATTCGACAAGCTGGTTCGCGCTGTAATAATAACGCGACTTGTTCGTTCTGCTCATTATTGTGTCAGTTTATGCTGGTATTTGTATTAAGCAATACGATTCTTGCGACCAGTGCCTATTGCGAGGATCAGTCGGAAGCCGAGCTGATCAATTTTTCTTTTGGCAACTACCTTGGTACCGGCTTCTATACCTCAGGTGGTGGTGAGGTTTTTATTCTCAGGATCCCCCTGTCTACCACGCTGCGGCCGATGACAAGCAATGATCCGGGATGGGTCATAACATATCCAGTAACTCTGGGAATTGCAAATGTTGACGAAATCGTTGATGGTAATGCTCCTACCCTGGATCACGTAGGTACCATCAGCGTGATACCTGGAATCGAATACCATTACCCGGTTCTATATAACTGGCGCTTAATCCCATTTTTTGATTTCGGCGTAGCCAGGGATCTGGTCAATAACGTAAATATCAGGGTGCTGGGTACCGGAGTCAAGAGCTTTGCTAGCTTCGATTTTGACAGGCACAGGCTGACACTTGGAAACCGATTCCTTTTTGCTGACCAGAATAACAAGGAAACAGGTACACATTCCAATTTTTCTGTATTTGAAACGGCACTGGATTACAACATACCTACCGATTTTACGATTGACGGATCATACTTCGATTTCAGTTTTTATTTTATTAATTACTATTATCTGAAAGACCTGGTCCTGGTTGATTACCTCGATAATCCGATATCGCTGGAAAACAAGAACGAAATAGGCTTTACTTTCAGTCTACCGGATTATCCCTGGCTGCCAGATAATCCACGCCTCGGATTTGGTGTGCAAATGACCAGGGATGCCAACCTGTACCGTATAGTATTTGGTATGCCCTTTTTCTAACTCACCTGGAGTGACCTATGTCACGAACGCTAATTCTTCTAAGGCATGGAAAATCTGAATGGAGCACAGATGTCGATGATTTTGATCGTCCGTTGAAAAAGCGTGGTAAAAACGCATCCATCCAGGTAGGCAAATGGTTGAGTTCAAACAAGCGAGTCCCTGATTTTGTCGTCACCTCGCCAGCAAAACGCGCCATGCAAACAGCCGAAATTGCCTGCGAAGCCATGGGCACCAAGAAAAAAGATATCTACAGTCGAAAACACATCTACCTGGCAACGCCGGAAGAACTGCTCTATGTACTCGAAGACTGTCCTGAACAGGCTCAACGCGTAATGCTGGTGGGGCATAATCCGGGTCTGGAAGAGCTGCTCTATTACCTTGTTAATGGCTCAATGACTATTCCGGAAGACGGGAAATTAATGCCTACTGCCACCCTGGCGATACTGGAAATGCCTGATACCTGGAAAAATCTGCAAAGCGGCTCGGCTAAACTTGAGTTTTTGACCAGGCCCCGGGAGCTTTCCTGATTAACGCAAATAGTAACAACATACTGAAAGCTCTTATATTACCGCAGAGGCGCTGAGACGCAGAGGATTCTATTATCTGCAGGAGCGACTTTCGTCGCGAATTGTCGATGTTCGCGACTCAAGTCGCTCCTACTAATACTTGTAAACCCCTCTGTGTCTCTGCGCCTCTGCGGTTAAATAATATTATGTGTGATCGCCTTCTTTGGTCTTCTACCATTAATCACTCGGTTTTAATCGCGAGCTCATCCGGTATGAATTCTTTGGCAATACGTTTGGTAAGCGTGTAGATTCGTCTTAATTGATCGACCATTTCAAGCTCGAGTCTGACCAGCAGCAAATGCTTGCTTGTCTGTACACTGATACGGCTCGCCTGGTTTTTCAGGATTTCATCAACGATGTGTTGTATCTGTTCTTTGGAAGAAATTACTTCAGCAGCAGCAGATTCGTCATTGTTTTTAATGGCCACGACCAGTTGGTCGAAGGCTTCAGTCACCATCTTTGCAAAACCGACAAACAGGTCGAGGGTTTCATCACTTTCCTGTAGATCATGGTCAAGAAATTTCTTGCAAATGACAGAAAGCTCTGACTCCACCACATCGGCAAGACTCTCGATATTGATGGTTGCACTCATCAGGGACTGAAGTGCGTGACTGTTCTCATCAGATAATTTTTCCTGTTGTATTTCGCTTATGTACTCCAGTATCAGCTCGGACAGGACGTCTACCTTGTCATCCATTTTTATCACTTCATCAACCATATCCCTGTTGCGTGTTTGAAATGCCATCCACAGCGTCGTAAGCATGTCACTGGTAATTTCACCCATACGTCCGATTTCGAATCGCACATTCTCCAGGGCAACAGACGGCACTTCGAGTAATTCTTTTTCCAGGTATTTCGGTTTGATGATCACTTTTTCTTCAACCGGTTTTTCCGGTACCAGGAACACGGCTAGTTTGGCAAACAACGGTGTAATCCAGATAAACACCAGTGTATTTGCCAGGTTGAAAACCGTATGAGCGTTGGCGATCTGCCTTGGTACTTCGGCAGCCATTTTCTCCTTGCCGGTAAGCTCGACAGCCGATGGTGAAATATTGACAATGAACTCTGCCAGTTGAGGTATGAACATCACCCAGAGAAGAACGCCGGCTATGTTAAAAGTAATGTGCACCACAGCAGCACGCACTGCTTCGGCCGGTTTGCCAATTGCAGCGAGTATAGCAGTCACGCAGGTGCCGATATTTGCACCGAAAGACAGCGCAATACCTGCTGGCAATGAGATCAGGCCTTCGGTTGCCATAACAATGGCTATACCGGTGGTTGCGGCCGATGACTGCACCAGTCCGGTAAACACGGCACCAACCAGGATGCCCAGCAAAGGATTCTCCATCTTAACCATGAGCTCGAGGAAGGGCTCATAGGTTCGCATCGGGTTCATCGCCTCACCCATTACACCCATACCGTAAAAGATCAGGCCCAGCCCCATGATCATGCTGCCATAGTGGCGAATGCGTTCTGTTTTTGCTGTGAACAGCATGAAAAAGCCGAGTGCCACCAGTAGTAAAGAATACTGTGTAACATTGAAAGCGACGATTTGCGCTGTAAAGGTGCTGCCGATATTTGCGCCCATGATGATACCGACTGACTGAGTCAGCGTCATGAAACCAGCAGATATAAAACCGACAACCAGGACGGTTGTTACAGAAGAAGAATTCAATACTGCGGTTACGAAAGCACCGGTTATTGCACCCAGGAAGCGGTTCCTGGTGAGACCAGCAAGCACATCCTTGAGTTTGTCACCGGCTGCAGATTGCAAACCGTCTGACATCTGCTCCATGCCGTAGAGAAACATGGCCAGGCCGCCAAACAGCGCCATTACCAGGTAAAACCAGTCAACATCCTGTGACACAGCCTCTTCTGCAAAAGCCGTATGTGTGAACAACACCAGTATCAAGCCAATAATCAGCTTGATGTTCATGTTCATCTCAGATCGCAACAGGTTCATAATGAGAAAATCAACATATCATATGACCGATTAATCAAACACCTGCTCAGGCGTTTTGTCAAAGTCTTCAGACAGTTTATCGATAGTGTGAAGCATTATTTCCCTGAATACGTCGTCCCTGTCGGTGTTAATGATAATCGGCACATCAGTTTGGTCAGCTTCGGACAATAAATACGTCTGCAGCTTCCAAATACTGTCAAAATGCTCGATATACCGCTCTGCCCGTCTTTGCGGCACATCAGTGCTTCTTCCTTTGATTCTTGACTGCAGGTTCTTTTTTTTCAACACAGCAAGCATAACCGGAACCACAAGAGCATCACTGGGTTCAATGATATTCTTTATTATCGATGGATGAAAATGAACGCCTTCGACTATAACAGATACACGTTCATGCAAGGCCCTGTTTATGACTGCTTTAATCGCTACAGATAAGATCTCGGCCTGCCTGCAGTAACCCTGGAATATCCTTTTGCCCTTCTCCTCTGTCTCCTGAATCTCGTCAGGCAGTTCCTGCCATGCCGAGTAGGATGATTTGTGCAATATGGGTTCTACTTGCTGTGGAATCATGGTGCGCATGACTTCGCGTAGCATATCGGTTGACTGCATGCGGGCAATCTCGAGTCGGCTGGCAAGCCCGGTAGCAATTGTACTTTTACCACAACCTGCAGTGCCCCCTATCAGGAATAACAGCGGTCTTCCGCTATTAACAAAGTCACGCCAGACCATCCATCTATATGCAACTTTACTGCCCAGATCCTCCGATTTGCGCAATAAACGATAAGTTATTTTTGCAATATATTTTGTGGTAACACCTGGCTTGTTCCTTCTCAGCAGATGCGCACTGAGTTCATCTACAATCGATAGTGCTTCATCCGAAGTCAAGCCAATTGTTTCGAGATCGACCCGGTATCTAGAAGGTGAAAATGCCGCAAACTGCCCGTTATCGGTTTCAATCTGAAGCATGTACGGCATATTCCGGTTTTCATAGAGTGCAACCGCATTTTCAGCCTTGGCCTTTTTAAGATGCTTGACGACAATATGTTCCAGATCAAGCGTTGTAACCAGGGGTTTATCATCAACTTCATCGCGAATGGTGTTTGCGAGCTCGTGAGCCTGGTTAAAAGTAAGGCCTGATTTTTGTAATGAGCGTGTGAGTATCCCTCTAAGAAAGGGTGTCTGGGTTTGATCTTCAGGGTTTTCAACTAGAACTTTTGACATAGCTCAATTTTTTTTAAAGATTACGTGCTTTTATACACTATTTTTATACTCTATTATAACCAGAGTATATGATTAAAAGCACAATCAAGCGAATGATCGACGATCTGGGGAAAGACGCCGTATGATGTTCAGAACTGCTGAGCTTGGACAAAGTGTCCCAAAAGCTGAATTCAAACAAAAAGAGCCCGTTCTCAGGCGCGAGCTGCTTGAAGCCCAGCAAAGGCTTCTGAAACTCAAAAACCGCCCTGTCATTGTTGTTTTTGCCGGTGTCAACGGCGCAGGAAAGGGTGAAACAGTCAATTTGCTCAATGAATGGATGGATCCCCGCTGGCTGATTACCCGTGCCTACGATAAACCTTCTGATGAAGAAATGGAGCGACCCGAATACTGGCGCTTCTGGCGTGATCTACCAGCCAAAGGAAAAATCGGGCTGTTTCTCAGCTCATGGTACTCGAGACCCGTACTCGATCGCGTGCATAATCGCATCGATGAAGGCGAGTTCAATAAACTGCTTGAGAAAATCATTAATTTCGAAAAGGCACTGACCGACGATGGTGCCCTGATTCTCAAGTTCTGGATGCACCTGAGCAAAAAAGGTCAAAAAAAGCGCTTCAAAGACCTGGAGAAAGACGAGCTCACCCGCTGGCGCGTTGACGAAGTCGACTGGGATAACTGGCGATTATATGAGCAATTTGAAGAAGCCGCCGAGCGGGTCATCATGAGGACGAGCACGGGTACGGCACCCTGGTGCATTGTTGAAGGTGCTGATCAGTATTTCAGAAGCCTGACGGTTGGAACGATTATCCGCGATGAGATTAACAAACACCTGGATAAACTCGAAGCATCAACTGTCACTGAAGATGAAGTTCCAGCAAACATAACTACAGATCATGATTCTGATTCGGAGACACTGACACAATTAAAAGGCTCAACAGTGCTCGATGTCATGGATATGACGCTGAGCTTGACCAAGACTGAATACAAACAGCAACTGCAGACCTACCAGGCCAGGCTGAATCAACTGCAAAGAACTGCACTTAAGAAAAAACTTTCCACGATACTCGTTTTTGAAGGCCCCGATGCAGCTGGCAAGGGTGGTGCGATACGGCGTGTAACCGCTGCGCTTGATGCACGACATGTACAGGTTTTGCCCATAGCGGCACCGACCGACGAAGAACAGGCGCACCATTACTTGTGGCGTTTCTGGCGACATCTTTCCCGAGCAGGACGGATGACTATTTTTGACCGGAGCTGGTATGGCCGTGTACTTGTCGAGCGTATTGAGGGTTTCGCCAGCGAAGAGGAATGGCGACGCGCGTACGCAGAAATTAATGAGTTTGAGGAAATGCTGACAGACAGCGGTATAGTACTCATGAAATTCTGGGTACACATAACCAAGGAGGAACAGCTCGACCGTTTCAAGCAACGTGAACTCATTCCGCATAAGCAATGGAAATTAACGGATGAAGACTGGCGAAACCGTGAAAAATGGGAAGATTATGAACAGGCCATAAATGACATCATCGAACGCACCAGCACCAGAATAGCGCCATGGACGCTAATTGAAGGCAATGATAAAAAACATGCGCGTATCAAGGTTATCAAAACACTGTGCGACCGCATGGAAGACGCCTTGAAAGATGAAACATAGACTGCCACCTGCAACTAATCCCATAACCTTTATCAATCTACCCATACATCACTAATTTATCGCCATGCGCGCCATCGTAGTCAGACATTACAAAACAACCAGCAATGAATCTGACCAGATTCTCGGCTGGGGTGACGCACCACCTGCTGAAAGCTGGCAGGACGACCTGAACAAGGTCGGGCAAATTCTGTTAGGTTCACACATCACTATTCATCATATCTATACCAGTACTCTTCCCAGAGCGATCAATACCGGCAAGTTTTACGCCGAAAGTTATGGCATCAAGGACATATTATCTTCACCTGACCTGAGGGAAGTTAACTACGGCAAGCTGTATAACAAGAACAAGAAATGGGTCGATAAAAACATACCCCTGCACAAGAAGGACCCGGATTTTGTCTATCCGGATGGTGAAAGTTTCACGCAGATGCAGAAAAGGAGTGTTGCTTTTGTTGAGAAGTTAACAAAGAAACATCCAGACGAGACGTTGCTGATCGTAATACATGCAGGTGTAATTCGCGGTTTGATTTGCCATTTTCTCGGGCTCGATTATGACAGTAACCTGAGACAGCATATGGGACATCAATATATCGGCGACTTCACTTTCGAGGGAAAGACCTGTGTTCGCTATAATGAGCTAGGCAGGCCTTCAGAATTTATCAAATCTGGCGTCATCAAGGTGCCCTTCTATCGTTCCGGCAAGGCAAAGAAAGGAAAAGCTTAGCTGTAACAGTCAGGATTCAATCTGACCGCCTATGTCATAGTGGCTAAAACTCAAAAGACATTAACTCTCGCAGAGGCGCAGAGAACGCAGGGGTTTCGATTATCTTAGGAGCGACTTTAATCGCTAATTGCCTATGTTCGCGACTAAAGTCGTTCTTACGAATACCTCTAAATCTCTCTGCGTTCTCTGCGTCTCGGCGAGAAAACAGGATGTCAAGCACCCAACTACTGCTGCTGCTTAGCCGTACCTGCCTTCGATGTAATCTGCAGTTTCCTTATGCTCTGGGGTAACAAACATTGCTTCAGTAGCGGTATGCTCGATCACCTTACCCATTAACATGAATATGCATTCTTCGCTGGCGCGTCTGGCCTGCGCCATGTTATGCGTGACGATAAGAATTGTATATTCACCACGCAAGTCCCAGATCAGCTCTTCAACTGCCTCGGTGCCTTTCGGATCCAGTGCCGAGCAGGGCTCGTCCATTAATAACACACTGGGCTTGACCGGCAACAAACGTGCTATACAAAGTTTTTGCTGCTCCTCCAGGGAGAGTTCGGTTGCCTTGCTGTTAAGACGATCTTTTACCTTGTCCCAAAGCAGTACCTTGCGCAAGGCAGCTTCGATGATGTCATCCTGCTCACTGATGCTGGGCTTTCTGCCTTCGGTATGAAGCCTGTGCCCAAAGATGATGTTATCTCTTATTGAAATGGGTAATGGATTCGGGCGCTGGAACACCATGCCAACCTGCTTGCGGACCTGTACCAGTTCAACATTCTCATCGTATACATTTTGCCCCATCACTTCGATCAGGCCTTCCGTGCGAACATAACCAAGACGTTCATTGATACGATTGACACTGCGAAGGAAAGTGCTCTTGCCACATCCTGATGGACCGATAAGTGAAGTTATTATGCCCTGCTTGATATCAAGGTTTACATCGAATAATGCCTGGAATGTCCCGTACCACAGGTTCAGTGACCTGGTATGAATTGCATGCTCGATCTGGGTGCTTACATTTTCTGCAGTGGTATTCATGATTTCCTAACCAAATTTCCCTTCGATGTAATCAATGGTACTCTGCTCTTTTGCATTTCCTGTGAAAAGGTCCTCGGTATCGCCGATCTCCACACACTTGCCTTCAAGAAAGAAAGCAGTGCGGTCAGCCAGCCTCCTCGCCTGTTGCACCAGGTTGGTTACCAGAATAATCGTCATTTCGGATTTCAGTTCCTTGAGCACATCCTCGATTCTCATCGTAGTTACCGGGTCGACCGCAATTGAAAACTCATCCAGCATGAGCACATCGGGTTCCTGAGATAGTGCGCGCGCGATGGTCAGGCGCTGCTGTTGACCGCCGGAGAGTAAACTACCCAGGGAATCGAGACGATCTTTTACTTCATCCCATAGCGCTGCTCGTGTCAGACAACGTTCGACAATGACATCCAGATCAGCTTTGTTTCTGATTCCTGAAAGCCGTGGCGACAGTGCAACATTTTCGTAAATCGTCAGCGGCAAACCGACCGGCAACGGGAAAACCACACCGATACGACTGCGCAACGCATAGATATTTCGCGTCTTTTGTATATCAAATCCGTTAAAGTGAATATCACCCTGCACTTTCATGTTAGATGTAAACATGTCCATGCGGTTGAGTGTTTTCAGAAATGATGTTTTGCCTGCATTGGCCGGTCCAATGATGCCGAATATCTCATGTTCCCTGACATCCAGGGTCACATTTTCCAGTGCCGGGGTATCACCGTAATAGATGGACAGATCCCTGACATCCAGCTTTAATGTTTGATTTGCGTCTTTCACGAGGGCTTCGGCGCTGCTTACCATTTCTTCTTACCGCGTAAATACATGCGAAATGCAATCGAGATGCTGTTCATCAGCAGCACCATTGCAATAAGGACGAGCGCAACACCATAGGGCAGTTCCTCAGGTACTCCCGGCACCTGGGTCGAAACTACGAACAAGTGCAACGACAATGCCATGGTTTGATCGAACACGCTCTGGGGCAGGAATGGCAGGAAGAAGGCTGCACCGGTAAACATGATGGGCGCCGTTTCACCGGTTGTACGCGAGACTTCCAGAATCACGCCGGTAAGTATGCCACTGACCGCATTCGGTAACACAACACGGCGTATGGTTTGCCAGCGTGTCGCGCCCATGTTCCAGCAGGCTTCACGAAAGGCCTTGGGCACAGCCTGTAATGACTCCCTGCTGGCAACGATAACCACTGGTAGAGTCATGATCGCAAGAGTCAGACTGGCTGCGAGTATGCTGGTGCCGAATTTAAAGAATATGACAAACGCGCCGACGCCAAACAGCGCATGTACGATGGAGGGTACGCCGGCAAGGTTGATGATTGCCAGGTTGATAATGCGTGTCAGCCAGTTATCCGGTGCATATTCACTCAGATAAATTGCAGCGGCCACGCCGATAGGTACCGAAGCCAGCAGCGCCACAGCAACAATCCACACGGTACCGAACAGCGCGGGAAATATTCCACCGGCGGTCATACCGTCAGTCGGATGGGTGAAAAGAAAATCAACAGAAATTATACTGCCGCCCTTGTAAATCAATGTGCCGAGGATGATCAGTACCGGCGTGATCAACAGCAGGGTCATCATCATGAACAGAATCTGGAACAGTTTCTGTGTTTTCCGGTTACGTTTATTCAGTTCTGAAATTTCAAACATTTTCTAAAACCCGGTTTTAACCTTTGCGAACACCACGGACAATCAGATCAGCCGTCAGGTTGATCAGGAATGTAATCAGGAACAGGAATATGCCAATGGTAAACAGCACACCATAGTGATCGGAGCCGACGGCCGTTTCACCCAGTTCGGCAGCAATCGTGGCAGTAAGTGCACGTACTGAATCAAATATGCTGTCTGGCATATTGACCGAGTGACCCGTTGCCATCAGAACCGCCATAGTCTCACCGAAGCCTCGTCCAACACCGAGCAGCACGGCACCAAGCAGGCCGTTCTTGGCGGCTGGCAGCACAACTTTGAAAATAACCTGCCAGCGTGTTGCACCCATGGCCTCGGCGGCTTCACGGTAGCCATCTGGCACGGCCTTGAGTGCATCTTCAGCGATGGATGCCATGATTGGTGCAGCCATCAGGCCCAGGATGATACCGGCATTGAGAATATTGAGGCCGACCGGAACATCAAATACATCGATGATCAACGGGTTCATTATCGACAATCCTATGAAACCCCACACGACTGAAGGAATGGCGGCAAGCAACTCTACCAGCACCTTCAGATATTCACGTGTCTTGCCTGTTGCAAATTCGCCGACATAGATTGCCGCCCCAAGGGCAAACGGTATCGCTACCAGCATTGCCAAACCGGTGACACTGGCGGTACCGGCAATCAGCGCGAGGATGCCGAACTCGGGGTCATCTTCGTCACTGGGAAACCAGTATTCAGAAGTAAAGAACTCAACCGGGTCGAGACGACTGATAACAAAATCCATGCCTTCCATGGTGATGAAAACAAATATGCCGATAATGAAGATAATTGCGGAAATTCCGCCGATGAATACCAGCGACTGCATAAGCTTGTCGATATACCAGTCCGTGGTACGGCGATCGAATGCATCGTGAGACATTTTGTTACCGCCCTGTTGCATTTATGCAGCATCCTCTCCACGTAACAGCATCATCATGTCCTTGATGAGCACGGAGAGTTCACGATGTATGCTTTCAAAATCCTGATCACTGCACGCGCAATCTTCGGGCACGGATGTCAGCTTCCAGTTAAGCGCTGTGGTCTGGAACGGAATTTTGTCGATGTATGAACTCACTGGCGCTTTCAGGCTGACAATCACATGAAACCTGTTGAGCTCTGCCGGAGTCATGTCATAGGCTTTGGGCTTGGCCTTGGAAGCATCCATTCCGTGAGAGTCAATGAATTCTGTTAGCCCACTTGACAGGGTTTCAGCAGCTTCTCGGCCTGCAGCGCTGACATATTTACCACTTTCCGGGAAGTGCTTTCGAGCTACCGCTTCTGCGAGCTGGCTCAGACAGCTGTTGTCATCGTCGATAAACAGAATCTGGTAGACCTTATTGGCCTTACCTTCACCCGATACTGTAAAGATCGTCTGTTCGCACAGGTTTTTGGCCTGGTCTGCTATACGCTCGAGACGGTGATAAACCGAAAAGACCGCGAATCTTTCGATCAACGACCATTTTGCCTGCTCGTCCAGCAGTTCTTCGTACAGGCCTGACACGGTATTGTCTACCTGCGCAGACATGGCTATGGTGCCCCTGGCAAGTTCTGCGTTGTCTTCATCGAATGAAGCAATTGCCTGTTTCAACATCAACTGAACTTCATCAGCGAGCAGCTCGATACCCTGCGCCAGTCTTTTATCAGGTGCGCCGTCAATACGCTGTAATTCGCGACTGATCGTTACCGCATAATCGCCTACTCGCTCCAGAATAATGTTGATGCGTATTACCGACGACATCAACCGCAAGTGACCTGCGCTTGGCAGATGTACCGCGATGAATTGATGACACAGGGAATCAATTTCACGCATCTTGCGGTTAATGGGTCCATCACCCAGGATGGTCGCGCTGGCCAGATCCTGGTTGGCTGTCAGTAGTGCGTGAATTGAGTTTTTTACGGCCTGCTTGACGCTGGTTGCAAGATCGCTGACTTCACCCCGAATATGTTCCAGGTCTTTTTCCAGGCGTTGTTCATAATGAGACATGGTTGAACCTGTATTCCTCTATTTGGTCGTGACAGCATCATAATGATGCCGCCAGTTGCTGGCAACAATAGTTATTCTGATTATTTAAAATATCCGGAACAGGTTAAAACTCAAACAGTTTTAACCCGTATCCGGTTGTGAGCTTACTTACAGTCAACTGTTTTCATCGGTGCATAACCTTTCTTCACAATTATGCATTGCCCGACATCACTCATAATCCAGTCCATGTACTTCTTGATTTCACCTTCCGGCTCACCATTGGTATACATGAACAACGGCCGTGCAATCGGGTAGCTGCGATCAACTGCGGTCGGGACGCTTGGGCTTACACAGGCGTTTCCGTCCTTGCTGATGCAGGCCATCTGGATGTGGTCTGTGGCATAAGCGAGCCCGCTGTAGCCGATGGCGCATGGTGTTTTTTCAACCAGGTCGACAACATCTTTTGAGCCATGCATATCGAGAGTACCAGAACGGTATTTGCCTTTCTTGCCCAGTACGGCTTTCTGGAAATAGGCATAGGTACCTGAATTATTCTGACGACTGACGACAACAATTTCGTTGCCCTTGCAGCCAGGTACGGTAACACCGAGATCTGACCAGTTTTTGGCTTTACCCTTACGGCCATAGATTTCCTTCAACTGGCTCAAGCTCATTTCTTTCATCGGGTTGTCCGAATGAAGATAAACTGCGAGCGCGTCATATCCAACAACGTGCTCAACCGGGTTCTGTCCGCGATCCTTGGCCTGCTTTAATTCCTTGTCCTTCATTTTGCGGCTGGCATTGGCGATATCGACCGTACCGTTGATCATTGCTGCGATGCCTGTACCCGAACCTCCGCCTGAAACAGCGATTGCCACTTCAGGTGCGACATTCTGATATTCCTCGGCCCACGCCTGTGCCACATTGACCAGGGTGTCCGAACCTTTGTTCTGTATAACAGTGCGCGCATTTACCGACATTGCCGCGGCAAGTGATGCCGATAGCAGCGATGATACAATAATTGCTTTTATTTTCATTAAGTTAACTCCGTAAGGATACAAGTATGCATTAGTTATGCACTGCATCCTAAACGGAAAATGTTACGGAATTATTACAAAACGCAGTAAATATCACATATTTACTAAGGATTAAAAATTTTTATATCCAGCATCCTTATGCTGTTGGGTAGAGGTGGGACTTGATCTCATCCCACATCGATTTGTAGCAGATGGCTGCACGGCTGTGAGCTGAAAAATGACCCAGCGGAGCACGATTAATTCCCATGCGCTCGACCTCACTGGCGTAAGGGATGTAACTGTCAAGCACGCCAGGCATGAATGAAGGTGGATATTCGACAATCAGACGGTGCATCTGCTTTCTCATATCGACCATGGCGAAGAACGGCAGGATTTTCATGGAATCATAGTGTTCCTGCTTGAAGAACTTTTTAATTTGCTTGTAGGTTCTAAGCGACAGGGTTGTCGGGATGGTGGGTACCAGCAACACATCTGCAGCATCGAATACGCTTTCAGATGCTGTAGAGATACTGGGTGGGCAGTCCAGGAACACATAATCATATTCCCCGGATAAAGGCTTGAGCAGTTTATTCAGGTGCATCTCAGGCTTTTTTGTTAATTCAACATAAAAATCCATATCCCTGTAGGAGAAATCTGCAGGCAGTAAATCCAGGTTTTCATAATCCGTTCCCTTTATGGCATCTTCCAGTCCCTGCTTGCCTTCAACAAGTTTCTGAGCTCCGCCTTTTACTTTTGCCTTGATACGGAAGTAATAGCTCGCAGCACCCTGCGGGTCAAGGTCCCAGATAAGTGTATTCGCCCCATCCAGCGAAGCCAGGTATGACAGGTTGACGGCTGTCGCTGTTTTGCCGACACCGCCCTTGATGTTGTATATCGCAATAACCTTCACTCGTTATAAACGTTCTTTCTGAGATTCAACGAACAGGTCCTTGAACTCCTGCTGAATGCCTGCGGATGAGAACGATGCAAAGCGTTCTGCAAACCTGCGTCTGGTTTTAGTTTGCCTGCGCTCGATAAGTTTAATCATCTGTTTGCATGCCTTTTTCGCATCTGTATCAGAACTTTGTTTTATGAATATTTCAAGAATACCTCCATGAACATACAGATCATTATACTCACCGAGGTTATCCTGCAATCCTTTCAACGCCTGGATGAGTTCAGATATTTTGTTTGCCGGATAAAGGCTCTGGAAAAACTCCATCAAGTAGCGCAGCTTCTTGCAGGTTTTACGTAATTCATGCAGTGCTTCAGCTTCAGTATCATCAGTAATTGCGCTGCCTTCTTCCAGTGCCAGCTGGTACATGTTCCATATAAGCTCATCTGCCAGTTTGTATATTTCTTTGCGGGTGTCCTCGAGCGGCGGGTCTGTCGGTTCCGGGTTTTCCAGGTATTCACGCCACTCTTTTATGCGCTGGCGGTATTCAGCTGACTTCAATGTATTGACAAATTCTTTCTGCGCTTCAGCTCTTGACTGCGCAAGATAATCACGCAAGGGCTGCAACCGTTCTTGTGCTGTTTTACTGAGGCCGCGCTGATAGCTCTCCAGTTTTATCTGAAACACATCAAGATCCCTGACAGGATTTGTTAATTTACCCAGTCCTGAAAAGAATTTATTGTATTTGGAGATAATATCCCGAGGCAGTACCTTATTGATCTGTGTTAGAGCTGAACGTGTTTTTCGTATCGACACACGGTAATCATGCATAAACTCTGTATCTCTCCCCCTGATACTGCCAGCGGAATTCTGCTGCATAATATCAAGCAGTCGAAGCAGCACCTGTTTCAATGCCTGTTCAGCCGGTATTTCTGCTTCAAGTAAGAGATTAAGTTTGGTTGTATATTCGGTTGTGCTTATTCCTGATTCAGCCAGCGCCAGTTTCTGCATGTTATCCCGGGCTTCATGCAGTTGCAGTGAGCGAAAAAATTCTACGACCTGGTTGTGCTCATCCTCATAACCTTTAACCGGTTTGATTGTTATACGTTTACCTAAAACAACCCCTGCACGAGTTTTCGACGGGAAATACCAATGTTCATCGAAGCTTAATCTCACAACCACCTTTTTATTTTTATCCAGCACTACCAAAGGCAGGCGTTTGATCTTGATCTTTATACGGGGTAGAAGCTCGCGAACAGAAATTACGGATTTCAACTGGCGGCGAAACTCACATTCAGCAAGATCACTTGCCAGTTGCGGTACTTGCCTGAGTCCCAGCTGGATTTTCAAGTCGCCATCCTTGTCTGCACGCCAGTATATCCGGCGTGATGGTCCTTCTTCATGCGCCTCAAGCGCAGAGCCATTGTTATACAACAGCCAGTCAAAGGTGTCGTAAAACACCCTGTAATTGACAGTCTCAGCCTGAAAATTAACAGAAAAATTATTTTTAAATGACGCTAGCAGCTCTGAGAAGCCTTGATCAAACGGGAAAACAAGTTCGAGCTGATTAACTGCCATCATCAACCGGATGGAGATGTGAGTGGTTTTTTTGTCACAATTTGGCTTACCTTAAATCAGTTATACATAATTTCCGTATTATAAGTAATGCGCCTCAGCAACAGCGATAAGGCGCATTCTCTATTGATCAGCTTTCATTCAATACGCGCTTATGGAAGTAAGTCAGCAATTTTGCACGCAGTTTAGACTGCCTGTGCTTGGCTGCAGCCGTTTTTCGCTTCTGCGCCAGCTCGATAAATGTGTCCTGTGAACTCATTGCAGAATCAGTCTCGGAGATACGAGCCCTCTGAACATAAGTTCCATCGGGCTTCATTTCCCATACATGCTTCTTGCTTGAAAGCTGCACATCGAGTATAAGACGCAATTCCTGACGCAGTTTTACATCATCTACCGGGGCGACTACCTCTACCCGACTTTCGAGATTGCGCGTCATCAGATCGGCTGACCCGATATAGTATTCTTCATTACCGCCATTGTGGAAGAAATAAATTCGTGCATGTTCAAGGAAACGGCCGACGACGCTGATTATCCTGACATTTTCACTGAGGCCCGGAATACCCGGACGCATGCGGCATGTGTCTCTTACAATCAGATCTACTTTGACCCCGGCTTGTGCCGCTTTATACAAGGCACGCGTGATATCGATATCTTCCAGTGCATTCATCTTGAACTGAATCAGTCCAGGTGAGTGTTCAGAATGAAGTGCCTGTTCACGTTCTATTTTCTTCAACAGTGACTTTTTCAAGGTATACGGTGCGGCAAGAATCTTGCGATATGTTGGCGGAGGTGAATAACCTGTCAGGTAATTAAACAGCTCAGTCAAATCCTGTGCGATATCATCGTCACAGGTCAGCATACCCAGGTCACTGTACAGGCGGGCAGTACCGGAGTGGTAATTACCGGTACCTATATGGGCATAACGGCGTAACTTGTTGTAATCCCTGCGCACGACCAGTATCACTTTACTGTGCGTTTTCAGGCCGACAACACCATATGTCACATGTATTCCGGCCTGCTCCAGTCGACGCGCCCAGCCTATATTTGCAGCTTCATCAAAACGCGCTTTCAGCTCTATCAGAACGGCAACCTGTTTACCGTTTCTGGATGCCTGCACCAGTGAGTCAATGATGCCACCTTCAGCAGATGTGCGGTACAGCGTCATCTTTATTGCAAGCACCTTGGGATCGACACTGGCGGTGCGCAGAAAACGTTCAACGCTGGTGCTGAACGATTCGTATGGATACTGGAACAGCAGCGAGCCGCGTTCACGGATAATATGAAAAATATTTCGTGAATCATGTGCCAGGCGTGTATGGTCGATAGGCTTGTGCGGTGGATCCTGAAGCTCGGGTATATCCAGAAATGCGATTTCAAACAAATCACGCATACCCATGATTTCCTCGACTTCATATACATCGTTTTCTTCATCAAGCCCGAGCTCCGCAGCCAGCATACCTCTGTGAGTCGGGTTCATTCCCTTGGTTATCTGCAGACGGACAATGGGTGCAAAATGGCGATGACGAAGCTCTGATTCAATCATTACCAGCAAATCATCAGCTTCTTCTTCATCTGTTTCCACGATTGCATTTCGTGTCACCCTGAACAGCTCGCAGGATTCAATTTCCATACCAGGAAACAGCAGATCCATGTTGTTGGCCACAACATCATCCAGTGCGACGAATGTGTAACCATCATCCACATGAATAAAACGGGGTGCGATACCTTTAGTGACAGGAACCTTCACACGTGCGATATGTGGAACAGAACCGCCCTTGTGACGCAAGGTTACAAGCAGGTTGAGCGCCAGGTTGGATATAAATGGAAACGGGTGGCCAGGGTCCATCGCCAACGGTGTTAGCAAGGGAAAAATATTTTCGACAAAGTCACTTCGCAGGTCATTCTTCTGTTCTTCGGTTAACGAGTGATATTTAACAATCCTGATTCCCTGCTGGGCTAACTGGCCCAGGACTTTTCGCAGAATCCGGTTTTGTTCTTTATGAATTTCCCTGACACGTTCCTGGCACACGGCAATCTGTTCAGCAGGTGTCCTGCCATCAATGGTTGGCGTACGAACACCGGCAGCAAGCTGTTGTTTCAGGCCGCCAATACGTTTCATCTGGAATTCATCAAGATTGTTGCTGATGATCGCCAGAAACTTGACACGTTCAAGCAAGGGCGTATCAGGCTCATCCGCCATGCTCAATACGCGACTGTTGAACGCCAGCCAGGTGAGCTCACGGTTGAGATAGAATTCAGGGCTGTCGAAATCGATTTCTGTTGCAGCAGCAACCGTCTCATGCGCTGCAGACTCATCATCACTCCTTCTGTCGAATAGCGTAGTTTTGCTCGCAGAAGCATCGACAGAACCAGTAGATTCCTGCTCTGGTGCCTGATTTTCTGAATGAGGAATGTTTGACATGACTATATAACCCTTTACATATGCTATATATGAAATATAGCTTAAAAACGAATATTGACGGTTTTGTTAGGATTTTTCAATGATACTAATCAAAAGCACTGATTTATCGGCTAAATTCAGGACAAACCATTTCTTTAATAAATAACCCAAGACCGTGTCACACGCATGAAATTTGCTAAAAATAAACATAAAAAACACAAGCAAAAACATTCCCACGAACCCCGCAGCATGAGTGCCAAAGCCGACAGGCATAAGCTATATGAACTGTCTGTGCAGAATGTCTCGCATGAGTATGATTTTATAAACAAAACCTTCAGGAAAATTCGAGGATATAAAGCTAACGTCCTCAGAGAAGACTTTTGTGGCACCGCAAAAATGTGCTGTGAATGGGCTCGTAAAAGAGGCAAAAACACGGCAGTTGGAGTCGATATTGACCCGGAAGTCCTGGCCTGGGGCAAAAAACATAATCTTGGCAAGTTGAAATCCGGGGCCCGAAAGCGCATCACCCTGCTACAGGAAGACGTGTTGGCTGTCAGCGCAGAACCTGCACAGGTTATACTGGCAATGAACTTCAGTTATCAACTGTTCAAGCAAAGGGACGAACTCAGAAAATATTTCGAGAATGTACAGAAATCGCTGGCTGATGACGGCGTGTTCTTTTTAGATGCATTCGGCGGATACGAGGCCTACTCGGAGACAAGGGAAAAAACCAAACACAAGGGATTCACCTATGTCTGGGAGCAGAAGTCATACAACCCGATAACAGGCGATATGACCTGTCACATCCATTTTCGTTTTCCGGATAAATCCCGCATGAAAAAAGCCTTCACCTACGAATGGCGTTTGTGGACATTGCCCGAGATTCGGGAACTGCTTGAAGAAGCCGGCTTTTCAAAGGTCACAGTTTACTGGGAAGGCACTGATGAGGAATCGGGTGAAGGCGACGGGAAATATTATCCATCACTCCAGGGTGACGCTGATCCAAGCTGGGTATGTTATTTGACCGCTGAAAAGTAACTTCTTAGACTGGATGTAATATGAAACCACCATCCAGAGAAATCGAGTTCAAATTCGGCGTGTCTGAAAAACAGGCATTCTATCAGCTGGTGGCTCATCTGAAGCTTCCGGAGTCTGTACTTACTGAAGGCATCACGCAGATTAACCACTTCTTTGACTGCCCTTCACTGTGCCTGCATAAAAAACATTTTGCTGTTCGATTACGTGAGGAAAAGGATAAGAATCTACTGACTGTAAAAGGTGAAAAGACACCGCAACCAAAGGAAAACAGCATTCTTACAAGCCGTGTCGAAGAAGAAGTAACAATACCACGACAGACTGCCGTGGATTTACTGCGTGGTCGGATTACGCCTCAGCAGGCCATCAGGGACCATTTCAAAAGCAAGTCCGAGCCCATATTGACTATGATAAATACTGCCTGCAACGACCACGGACTGGTTCACATCGGTGAGTTCAGCAATGAACGCATCCATCTTCCAGCTGTCATCCTGCCTGGGGCAGATACCGGTGATAAGCTCGAGTTTGAGCTTGATACCAGCACCTTTCCCGATGGCAGTATCGAACATGAGATTGAAGTTGAGATCGCTGAACATACTGATGCTGCGCATGTTGAATCGGCACTGGTCGAGCTGTTACAGCAGGCAGGCATTGAATGGCACAGCGCACCGAGCAAGGCCGAGCGCTTTTTCACTGCCTTAGCTGACACATAATAAAAAATTTACCGCAGAGGCGCGGAGACGCAGAGGGTATTACAGGTTTTCGTAGGAGCGGCTTTAGCCGCGAACTGTCGATGCTTGCAGCTAAAGCCGCTCCTACAGCAATCAAAACAACTCTGCGCCTCCGCGCCTCTGCGGTAAACCTTCTATAGCTACTAGCCAGAATTTACCAGCTCAGGTAGGCAAATCCCTTTTCCTGCAGCTGCATAATATCATCCACGCCGACAGGAACGACCCTGGCGAAATCCAGCAGATCATCCTCCGTCCAGCCAAGTGATTTCATGGTATTGCCGCAGGCATGGAATGCAACACCGTAATCACTCAATGAGCCGGCGCGTTGCTGCTGCATATGACTTATCGCCCTGCCCGGCTTCTTGCCCAGTAAATGGATTCCCGGGCCGAATACCGCCACGATCAGTTCAATGTCGTCACCGTATTTACGCAACATTTCGCCACAGGAGAACAGTATATGATCCAGGTACTCATGATCAGCGCTGTTGCACTGATATACCAGCTTATGCGTTGATGAATCCTCGAAATGCGTTTCGGTGTGATGTGCATGCACGGCTTTTGCGGCTATACCGGCGCCAAACAGGCCGGTCAGTCGCAGAAGTTGTCTTCTTAATTTGTCTGGTTTTTTCATTCATATACCCTCGATAGCATATAATAGCGCCACCCGAGTATATGTACAGATCATGAGCCCTGTTTTATCTGGAAAGCCTCGTGTTTGAAGATGGTATTCCTGGCCGATTCATACTGTTCATTAGTGATCCTGCCCTCATCTCTGGTACGGCGTAAATCCTTTAATTCTCCCGCAAGACGTTGATGCATTGACAATTTATCCTGGGCGGATTTGATGTGCTGTCCCAGTGACTCCATGAATGTGTCGAATTCCTTGTTCCCGGGTTTGTGGTTTGATACTACAAACAGCGGGATTTTGCCGACATGGCTGCAAAAAATCAGTTTGTCCTGAGTCCGATAATAGAAAATCAACATCGAGATCATGCTGAAGGTCCCCAGCAATACACCCACAATTACAATGTAGTCAGCTTTGTATTGTGTAAACAGACCAACATAGAGTAAAAGCATTGACCATACGACAGTCGCAAACGCGGTGCTGAGCCAGCTCCAGGCGACCGTGCATTCGCGTTCAGGCCGGGCATTTACATAACTCAGGTTAACACGATGCTTGGTGTTTTCCCTGTGTCTGAATGATTTCTGAGTGTAGTAGAGCTGTGTTTCATTAAAGATCTTGTAACTACGCTTTACCCCTTTGAACTTCTGCTCCTGAACATAAACAATGTTTACATGTTCAGGCTTTAAATGCGCATCATCATCCAAACCGGAAGACAGCGTAATTTCTGTAATTTCATCTTCAGCACGACCAACTTCTTCGCTCATGTTCTTACCCTGGATAAATTTTGTAAAGATTCTGTAAACTTCACTGAAATAGCGTTTCTTACTTCGGTAAATACAACACTAAATTTAGAATATATATCTGTTTTTTCCACTATTCAGGCATTATCAGCGTAGCCATGCAGGCTTTTTATTACTTCTCGCTCAACACTTTTATTATATTAATAATTACTTATTTAATTGTATGGAACACATCTGCTTTATTGGCGTAACAACTTAGTAAAGACTAATTGATTGATTTCTAGTAAGATCGGTCGCTTAATTATCAATGATTATTAACCGCACGTTTGACTACTTGATTTTATGTATCCATGTCGGTAAATATGTCGTCTAATTGAATATTAAACAAAAAAACAAGTTACTAACTGAACAGAAATATTATCAATCGTGAGGGAGCCCGAAGAGATGAACACGGCTACGAAACAACCACCACCTGATCGCCGAGCGCGAACCAGGAAAGAAATCAAACAGCTGATTGCAGAGCGTAATAACGTTCTGTCACAGTATTACAATCTGGCCAGTCATGCTGACCAGAATCCGGGTGATAACGAAGTGACCCTGGAGCTGTTGCAGGAGTTCTGCCAGGATCTGGTTGATTACCTGGCCACCGGCCACTTTGAAATCTACCGTCGAATCGAGGAAAAGGAAGAACGCAGGTCGGAAATTGTGCAGCTTGCTGACCAGGTCTTCAGCAGGATTTCGGAAACAACCGCGGTCGCCGTGGCATTTAATGACCTGTACGATACTTCAGCAAATTTCAATCCTGATCTGCTGGAGCAGTTACCCGAGCATCTTTCAAAACTCGGTGAAGAGCTGGCTACAAGAATTGATCTTGAGGACAGGTTCATCAACACCCTGCTCTCAATGGCACCAGACGCTGCCAGAGCTGCTGTCAGCACTGCCTGAAATCAACTGGCTCAGAGCTCAGAATTGAGCCGACAGTAAAACAATAGGAACAGTAACTGTCAGATCGGGTCGCGGCAAGTACTGTAAATTACAGTTTGCATATTTTTAATGTGTCGGCATCCCTGGCCAGACACCAGCAAACATGGGCCGGTTTTCTTCGAAAGTCTTCTGATGTAGTCATGCGTGTGATATCACGTATTGAATACTCCTCGAGTTGCTTTTGATCAAGCTTGAATCCGTGTGCGTTACAGGAAAAAATCAGCACTCCGCCATCATCGAGTAATTCCATAGCCTGATTTATAAGCTCTACGTGGTCTCTTTTGATATCAAGCGTGTGATCCATGCGCTTTGAATTTGAGAATGTAGGCGGATCGAGAAATATCAGCTGGTAACGCCTGCCCTCATTTTTTGCATCAGACAACCACTTGATACAGTCCTCTCGAATAAACTCGTGCTGCTTGCCAGAGAAGTTGTTCAGTTCGAGATTATCCTGCGCCCATGCAAGATAAGTATTAGACATATCTACAGTAGTCGATGAAATGGCGCCGCCGGCAGCAGCATATACAGTTGCAGTCCCGGTATAGGCAAACAGGTTAAGGAATGACCTGTTTTTTGCAATCCGTGAAATCAGTTTTCGCGTAAGGCGATGGTCGAGAAACAGCCCGGTATCCAGGTAATCCTTCAGGTTTACCCTGAATTTGAGCCCGTACTCATTGGCGATTAACGTATCGTATGTTTCGTCATGACGTGTATATTGTTCTGCTCCACTTTGTTTCTTCCTTGTTTTCAGTATGATTCTGCTTTTGTCGGTTTGAAGAATTGCTGAAATTGCGTCTACCGCATCATTGAGGCGAACGAAAGCCTGTACAGTATCAACTGTTCTGGGCGGTTCATATTCCTGAACATGGACCCAGTTTTCATAGATATCAACGGCAATAGCATATTGCGGTATGTCAGCATCGTAAACACGGTAACAACTGATGTTGTCCTTACGCACCCACTTTGACAGGTGTTTGATATTTTTTAACAGCCGGTTGGCAAACATTTCGGCATCTTTACCTGACGCCGCCTCATTGTCCGTCACATCAGGCCTGGATGATGTTGTTTTGATGTCACGTATGCGATACTGATACAAGGTACACTTCAACGGGCCATTGTATAAAGTATTTTTATGATGGGCGCGCAAACCAAAGAATTTTGCAAGTTCATGACTTGCGGTGAATAGCGCAATATTCCAGCCTGGAAACCGGGTCTTAAGCTTCCTGCCAAGCTCCAGATAAAGGCTTTTCAGCTGCTTGCTCTCCCCAATACGCTTTCCATAAGGCGGGTTTGTGACGATCAATCCCGTTACGTCCGGCAGGTCTCTGACCACGTCGACAGAATCTGCCTGCTTGATTTCAATTATGCTGTCCAGTCCCGCCGCATGAATGTTTTCCCGGGCTATTTCAGCGACTTTATATGACTTTTCAATACCGATCAGCCTTGGCACCCTGTCTCTATCGATACCCTGCTTCGCCTCGTTGATCAATTGCTCCCAGATTTCCGGCTCATGCTGCTTCCAGTTAATGAAACCAAAATAGCTGCGTAACAAACCCGGGGCTATGCCTGCAGCCATGTATGCCGCTTCCAGCAGCAGTGTTGCAGAACCGCAAAGCGGGTCAATTAGCGGCCGGTTCTCCATTGCCATTTGGGTCCAGTGCGCGCGTATTAATATTGCTGCTGCCAGATTCTCCTTTAGTGGCGCCGCCCCCGCCTGTTGACGATAGCCGCGTTTATGCAGTGGCTCTCCGGATAGATCGAGGTAAAGTGTGCAGTTATGTTTATCGATATAGGCATTGATTCGCACATCAGGACGATCTCGTTTCACATCAGGACGGTGCTTGTATTTCTGTGTGAATTGATCAGCTATTGCATCTTTGATTTTCAGTGTAGCATAGTGACTGTTATTGATTTGCTGATGCGTAGTATGGACATCGATGGCAAAACTGCCGCTACTGTCCAGGTGGGAACTCCAGTCGATCGTCTGCACGCCCAGATAAAGATCATCGTGACCAGACACGGGGAACTCATGCAATTTCAATAACACCCTGCTCGCAACCCTCGACCATAAACAGAGCCTGTAGGCTTTTTCAAGATCCCCCTGGCAGAATACGCCGCCATGCGTTGTGCTGACTTCAGTTAGATGCTGTTGCCTGCATTCTTCAGCAAGTAAGTCTTCCACGCCCTTTGGGCAGGTGGCGAAAAGTGTCAGGTTTTGACTCACGTTATATCTCTAATTGCAGTAGCCCAGAATTAAGCCATTGCTTACGGACAGATTTCCCAAGGCTATGCTGTGCGCAGAACAAGAAAAAGTTATTTTTTTCTCGCAGAGGCGCAGAGGACGCAAAGAAAGAAATAAAAACAATATGATTTGAGTTTTCATCAGGCTTAGTTGATACAATCAATACCTTTCCACAGAAGCACATAGCTCAAGAGTTTATTAGACGTTGGCGCAGCTTTAGCCAAAATTATGACTGTTCACTGCTAAAACCGCTCCTACACTCAGTGTAATCCAAACAAGTATTAACCTCTGCGTCCTTTGCGCCTCTGCGAGAAAACATATCAGTGATCTATTTTCCGTATTCCGGTTATTACAGCTGGTCAATTGAATATATGTGATTCTTAATAATCCGGGGCGATAGCCGATTTGATTCTTTCAAGATCTTCAGGAGTATCGACCCCATGACCAGGTATCGAGCTGGCCTGTGCTACATGGATTTTTACACCGTGCCACATTAGTCTGAGCTGCTCAAGCTTCTCAGCCTGCTCAAGCTCGCAGGATTGCATAGCCCTGAACTTTTTAAGCAAATCTACTTTGTATGCATAAAGGCCGATATGCTTTTTGTAAACCAGACCGGCGACTGCTGCATCATCGGTGTCGCGTATATACGGGATAACCGAGCGGCTGAAATACAGGGCATAACCCTTTGCATCTGTAACCACTTTGACAACATTAGGGTCACCGGCATCTTCACTTGAGAGCCCGGTATAGAGTGTGGCGCAACCAGCCTCACTGTTATTTATCAGGTTGATTGCGACCTGGTTGACGATTGCCGGCGGCATTAGCGGCTCATCTCCCTGTAAATTGACCACGACGGTATCATCCGTCCATTCGAGCTTTTCCACGACCTCACACAAACGGTCAGTCCCGGTTGCATGCTGTTCCAACGTCATACAGACCGGGGCACCGAATTCTTCTGCAGCCATGCCGATCAACATACTATCTGTAGCGATAACCACCTCACTGGCGCCAGCATCCACAGCCGCTTCATAAACACGCTGAATCATAGGCTTACCATGGATATCTGCCAACGGCTTTCCTGGAAAACGGCTGGAATGATAGCGGGCAGGTATTATTATTTTGAATTCTTCAGTCATTATTATCAGGGTCAGTCAGGTACGATGAATTGTAGACTATCTGGTGTTATGTGTAAGTTTCCGGGCATCCATTTCAAGCAGGGCGGGTACACCGTTACGAACCGGGAATGCCAGTTTGTCATGGCCACATTCAAGCTCTGAACTTTTTTTATTGTATTGAAGTTTACCCTTGCATAGTGGGCAAACCAGGATATTCAGTAGTTTCTTTTTCATTAGCGCTGCTTGATTAATTGAGACAAGTCTGAACCAAGCTGGTCTGATATTTTCGCACTCACCGGCACTACCCAGATATTGTCAATTGTATCGCCGTTTTTCATAATCGGTTGCAGACGTATGCATTTTACTGCGTCCTTTTCAGTCATCAATATTGGTGAGGTATCTGCAAAATCGATATCACCACTTGTATACGCATGATGATCCGGAAATGCATGTTCAACCACTTCCAGACCCCTTGCCCGTAGCTGGTTGAAGAATCTTTCAGGATGACCAATACCTGCAACCGCATGAACGACCCCTGTTGTAAATAAATCCAGATTTTTGTTCTTCCCTGTTACCAGGTTAACGGCTTCGCCAAATTCGAGAGTGAAGTGGTAGTTATCGTCGGTATCTCCATGATGCACAATCATGTTTACCTTGCGCAGCCTTGATACGGGTTCACGCAAGGGTCCTGCAGGAAGACAAAATCCATTGCCGAATTTTCTTACTGTATCGACAACAGCAATTTCTATATTCCGCTTCAGTCGATAATGCTGCATGCCATCATCACTGAGAATGACATCGCAATCATTTTCGGCCAACAGCTTGTTTGCTGCAGCTACCCGGTCACTGCCAATAATTACAGGGCAGCCAGTGCGCTGTTTGATCAACACGGGTTCATCCCCGCAAGCAGCGGCATCGTTGTTCACCGTAACCGGGTGATCACCGCTCATAGACGCACCGTATCCACGGCTGACAACGCCTGGCTTAAAGCCCTGATTAGTCAGATATTCGCACAACGCAATCAACAGGGGTGTTTTACCTGTGCCACCTACAGAGATATTGCCAACAATGATTACCGGTACCGGCATAGCGTGAGCAGGCAGCAGACCATAGACATACATTAAACGACGCAGCATCGATACGGCACAAAACAGCCAGGATAAAGGCAGCAACATCCAGGCCAGAGGATTCTGGCTATACCAGTAATGATCCAGTCTGTTCATTATTCCTTATCTTCGAACTGCATCTGGTGTAGAGCAGCATAATGTCCATTCTTGTCGAGTAGTTGTTGATGGCTGCCTGTCTCAACAATTTTACCTGCATCCAGCACAACGATTTTGTCTGCGTTCTCAATCGTTGAAAGCCGATGTGCAATAACCAGAGTAGTGCGGTTCTTCATCAGCTGTTCCAGCGAAGACTGTATAAATCTTTCAGATTCAGTATCGAGCGCCGAAGTTGCCTCATCCAGTATCAAAACCGGCGCATTCGCGAGTAGTGCCCTGGCAATCGCTATACGTTGACGTTGACCACCCGAGAGCATCAAGCCACGCTCACCAACGATTGTCTGGTAGCCATGTTTGAGTGCGCTGATAAATTCATCGGCATAGGCTGATTTGGCGGCCAGTTCAATCTGGCTTATATCAGCATCACGCATTGATCCATATGCAATATTATGCGCAACAGTATCATTAAAAAGCACTACATCCTGACCAACAAAGGCAATATGGCTACGCAGGTTTTCGAGTTTGAAATCGCGAATGTCACGACCGTCAAGTGTGATCAGGCCTTCATCTACATCA
>CALLCZ010000011.1 GCA_937998645.1 uncultured Gammaproteobacteria bacterium | reverse complement strand
AATATCTTAACCAGCAGGATTTCCAGGCCTGGCTTGAACAAAACCAGAGCAAGGCCCGGACCCAGAACCATAACCAGGTCCAAAACATGGCCCAGGATGGTTTATGAGTCATCATAATAATTGATGATTCATTTGCACCAGCAACGGCGACACACCCCTGTCGCCGTTGTCTTTTTCAAATTAAAAAAATAATGTTGAACTTTTCTGAAGCAGGCCATGTCTATGTGTTTGCAAATTTACTGTTATCAAGATGGAACTTGATAGGACATTACTTTATATTCTTAGCAGCGGAAGCTACCCAACCGATCATAGCAGCTGTGATTACTACAGCACCCCCCCTTGGCAACGGCGGCACGGCTCCGCCGTCGTTGTCATCTTTTTAACACTGGCAGCAGTTCTGAACAGTTTTTACATGGCTTCCTGTCAACCAATTTGCGTGTGATGCGTTTTTAACAATAGAGAAGTTAATTAATCGTACACGGGTGGATAATCATGTATGTTTTCAAGAGAGATATTGTTGCCGGTATTCTTGTCGCATTGGTACTAGCCATAGCTTCTTCCATGGTACAGGCAGGTAAAGGCGGTGGCGGCAAAGGCGGCGGTGCCGGGCAGTCCAGTGGGCAGAATTACCAGACTCAAAGTGCTGAACAAAACAGGAATCAGTATCAGTACCAGCATCAGACAGGCAGCGGTAGTGGCAAGGGACAACAGTCAGGCGATGGCTCAAAACAGCAAGCGCAGGATCAGAACCGCGAGCAGACTCAGACCAGAACGGAGGAAGCCCAGTAAACGACTATAGCAGCTGTATCTATTACAGCCCCCCTTGACAGCGACGATCCTTGTCCGTCGTCGCTGTCTTTTTCAACACACCCCCTTACCGTAGGCCAGGATAAGGCTTTGCCGTTCCCGGCGACAGCTCCGCCTGCTGGAACAGTGGCTAGGGACGAGTAAAGAGTGGCGAGGAAGTTCGAAGACACTGGACTCCTGCCTACGCAGGAGTGACGATCATAATTTACACTTCCTTCGTATCATCTTGTCTGAGCAGGATTTATGTTTACCAGGGAATAGATGCCAGGATGGCTTTTCCTCGCCACTTAATCCTCGTCCCTTACAACTGATATATGGTGCTCCGACCCCGGCAATAAATAAACCACCGGCACAACGAACAAGGTCAACAGGGTGCCGAAGCCCATTCCGCCGACGATTACCCAGCCTATCGCCTCACGGCCCTCGGCGCCGGCGCCGGTTGCGATAGCAAGCGGCACAGCACCGAGTATCATTGCACCGGTCGTCATCAGGATCGGACGCAGGCGCAGCACCGATGCTTCAATGACCGCATCGATTTTGTTTTTACCCTGCTGCTGCAGCTGGTTGGCGAACTCAACGATCAGAATACCGTGCTTGGTAATCAGGCCGACCAGCGTGATCATGCCGATCTGGGTATAGATGTTAGTCCTGCATAAGCGCGACGTTACAGGCGATACTGTTATCTGCTAACTATTCACTGATTTTTAGCTCGCTTTCTCGTATGCCGGCCCCAGCATCAATAGCAAGGTCTGCGCATGTTCGGCCGCTTTAATGCCCAGATCGGTCAGATAGCCACCGTCAACCTGGGTAATGAGGCCTTTCGCATGCAGGCGCTTGACGGCCTCGATGATTTCAGGATTGGCCGTGTGGTGAACTTTAATGCCTTGATATGCACTGTCGAGGTTATATCGAATCAGCACATCCAGTTCATGCATCTGTTCCGGTGAGTAGGGCATGGCAGCATCTCGTGACTAGTCAGAGGTGTAATTGTATACGACCGCACGACTATTTACTAAGGTGCGAGAGACGAGTAACGAGGGACCAGGGTCTGGTTTGTAGGCCTGCATAAGCTAAGCGTTGCAGGCGGCGCAGTGTCAGGAACGGCAAAGCCTTGTCCTGGCCTACGATCTTGCTCAACATCAACCCCGCAAAGGCATGACAGATATAAGGAAATTTATATTATGAACATCACTCCTTCGCAGGCAGGGACCAGTGTCTTCGATTTTCCTCGCCACTCGTTACTTGTCCCTCGTCCCTGTTTTTTAAATAGAAAGCACAATCTTGCCCTCAACATGACCCTGTTCGATCATTTGATGGGCGACGGCGGCATCTTTCAGGGGCAGTACATCTGAAACAGTCGCTTTGAGCTTGAAATCAGTGATCAGTTTTGCGCAGCGATGCAAAATTTTACCCTGGCGCCTGCGCGCTTCAGCCAGGTCCATCAGCGCAGGCGTCAACATCAGGGTGAAGCTGATGCTCAAATTACGGTTACGCGCTTCGTTCCAGTCGGTGTCTGTATCCGGAGCGAGCAGGGTGTTTACATGGCCGTATACTTTTGCGGCAGACATGCTGCGCTGGAAAATCTCTCCGCCAACCGAATCGAGTACCACGTCGACACCCTCGCCATTGGTCCATTTCATGACTTCTTCCACGAAATCGCTATCCTGGTAACGAATGACCTTATCGGCCCCCAGACGCTTGACGAATTTTACTTTCTCATCCGTGCTGACAGTCGTACAGACTCTTGCGCCGGCCGACTTGGCCAGCTGAATAGCAACATGGCCAACACCGCCGGCGCCGGCATGAATCAACACGGTCTGTCTTGCTTTGAGACCGGCTCGATCAAACAGCGCCTCCCAGGCCGTTATCGCGGTCAGCGGCAGGGCGGCAGCCTGCTCATAGCTGATACGACCGGGCTTGATTTCGGCTTCTTTCTCATCAAGCACCGTGTATTCGGCATAATTACCCGGCGCACCGCCAAGCCCGCCGTGGCAAAACCAGACATCATCACCCTTCATAAAGCGCGTAACCTTGTCGCCGGTTTCTACGACTTCGCCGGCACCATCGCAACCAAGAATGGCGGGCAGCGCATCCGGGTAAAATAAACCACGGTTGCGCAGCTTGGTGTCGACAGGATTAACGCTTGCGGCCTTGAGCCGCACCTTGATTTGCGTCGGTGAGCTGATTTGTGGTTCATCGACTTCTGATAATTGCAGGACATCAGCAGGGCCGACATCGGTCATCAGGATAGCTCGCATAAAATTTCCTATGAATTCATGAACGGGTAATCGGTATAGCCGTGCTCATCACCGCCATAAAAAGTGTCCTGGTCCGGGGTATTGAGTTCTGCGCCCGCCCTGAAGCGGGCGACCAGGTCCGGATTAGCCAGGAACAGGGTTCCGAAAGAAACCAGGTCCGCATGCCCGCTGGCGATGGCAGTTTCGGCTTTTTCCCGGTCATAGCCCAGATTCGCCATGTATTTCCCGGTAAAACGCTGCCTGATTTGATCGTAATCCACCTCATGCTCGCCCATAAAACCGCCTTCGACAACATGCAGGTAACCGAGCTGTTTCAGGTTCAATACTTCGGCAACATAATTGAACAGTGTCTGCGGGTCCGAATCATGTATATCGTTGAATGAGTTATCGGGTGAAATCCGTACGCCAAGCTGTGAAGGTTCCCATATTCCGGTAACGGCATCGATGACTTCGAGCAGCAGGCGAGTACGGTTTTCGAGTGAGCCTCCGTAGTTGTCCTGTCGTTGATTGGTGCCATCACGCAGGAACTGGTCCAGCAGGTAGCCATTGGCGGCATGAACTTCGACGCCATCAAACCCGGCTTCTTTTGCATTGATCGCTGCCTTGCGATACTGATCGACAATGCCCGGCAACTCATCAGTTTCCAGTGCACGTGGTTCGACGAACGGCTTCATGCCTTCAAAAGTTACCGCGTCACCTTGTGCCCTGATTGCAGATGCAGACACCGGCTGTTGATTGTTCGGCAACAGGTCCGGGTGGGATATGCGTCCGCAATACCAGAGCTGTAGATAGATCAGCCCGTCTTCGTCGTGCACGGCCCGTGTGACCTCTTTCCAGCCGGCAACCTGTTCCGGACTGTGGATCCCCGGGGTTGCCGGGTAGCCCACACCCTCTGCGGAAACCTGGGTCGCTTCTGAAATGATCAGGCCGGCGCTGGCGCGTTGACGGTAATACTTGACGTTCATGGCCTGCGGCACATTGCCATCACCAGCGCGGTTGCGTGTCAACGGCGCCATTACCATGCGATTGCGCAGTATATTGGGGCCAATAGTAATCGGGCTCAATAAATTGTCTGTATCACTGCTCATTTGCTGTCTCCCGTAAATTGGTCGGTCGATAGTTATCAAATAAAATTTACTTGTTGACCGGTTTCATCAGCTCGAGCGTATTGCCCTCGCTGTCTTTAATGTAGATTGATTCAGTGCCATCTCGGTGTTTTGCCAGCGTGCCGTGCGATTCAGCACCTTCATGTTCAATAGCAATATGAGGAGGATGCTGTCCAGGTGTGACCAGCGCCAGATAAATGTTATCAAATCGAAGCATCGCCCAGGTATCATCCTGGTACACAACCTCTGTATTGAAGTTGCTGGAGTACCATTTTAACGCACGCCCGATATCATTAACCTGAATCGCCACATGGTGAATTGAATCCGGTTTTGCCTGCTCTTTCTGCATTGGCCATCCTCTAAGGTTTTACCCGGGCTGAACTAAGCCTTATGCCAAGCGGGCCTCGTGGTATCCATAAATTAACCAGCTGGCCGTTTCTCAGCACCGCTACATTAACATATTCACCACGCTCTCCTCGGGATGTGGCTTCCTGTAATTCGTTCCAGTTGAACATCCGCCGGTTGTCATAATTGAGAATCAGGTCGCCATCTTTCATGCCTGACATTTCAGCAGGGGAGCCCATCATCACCGATGCTACCTTTACCCGATTGCCTTGCCCGCTGGAAAATAAGTAACTGTCATAATACTCATCACCAATTTCATCGCGCAATGAGATGTCCTGTTCACGCAGTTCATTCAACTCGCGCGCATAACGCTCAGTGTCCAGATAGCCATCGCGCGATGCACGGTCACGCAGTTCGAGAATTTTCATGTCCATCTCATTTCTGCGGCGAACGATATCGGCAGCCAGTTCTTCATTGAGGCCGGCTTTGACAAGATTTTCTGTTGTCATTGCCGGGCTCAAACTGCTGACAGGCGTATCGACTGTCGAAGGTTTAAGGATTGCTATTGAACCTGGTTCTTTTGCTTCGCTCAGCTCATCGTCGATAAGCTGCTCGAGCTGGTCGATACGATCGTTAAGGATGCGGTGCTGTTGTTCAAGCGTCCGAATGCGGTCGCTGTCGGAAACCTGCGTGATTACAAAAGCCCCTGACATCGGATGGTCGCCGGCTTCCATAGCCGGTGCCGGGGAAGCTGGCTGAATCGATTTCTCTTTACCGCGGTCATACATCATGGCGATGCCGGCAGCAACGCCAAGCGCGAAAAGCCCTGGTATGAAGACGAAATTTTTGTTCATTTTAATTTTATATTCACAGTGAACAGTAAATAGCGTGCAGAAATGATTACGGAATTGATATCGTTACATTCACTATTCACTATTCACTATTCACTGTTAGTTAGTCACTGCTTTTTCCAATCCAGTCATAAATACTGAAATCATTCTCATAAGGCACAGGCTTTGCATTTACCATTTTGGGTGCAATTGAGTTAATGTACACCGTCATATAATGATGTTGCAGGTTCTTCTCCGTCAACATTTCATTAAGAAAATCAGTTGCTCGCATCATGCTGTCAACACCATTCAGCTCTGAATAGGCATTTCCCTCCTGCAACACCAGCTCTGTTCCCAGGTGCCAGTATATTTCCATGTTCATCAGGTCCATCGGGTCCAGAGGCGGCACCAGCGGCACCATGTCTTTGGGCATGACGACACGGGTTACATCAAGGTGGCTGTACTTACGGCTGCCGGAAATGTTTGTGACCTTGGGCTGCCCGAAGGTTATTACCTTGCCCACATTATAACCACCGGCATCAAGATACATGGCAAGTATCAAGGCTGCGGCACCTCCCAGGCTGTGACCCGTGGTGTTTATGCGATAGTCACGATTGAGCTTTGCTTTGACGATATCGTATATATAATCCGCAGATTGGGCGAAACCCTGGTGCAGCTTGATACCGGTATGCTTGTTCGGCAGCAGCTGAAAGGCAACATCGACCATGGCGTTTTCGACATTGGAAGTGCCACGCACTGAAATGATCTGCTGTTTTTCCGCATCATTGGTAGCCAGGAAATAACTGACCGCGTAGCCGGGCAGCTGCCCGTGGGCAGTCAGAGTATACCCCTGTGTAGCCAGTAACTTCTCGATTTTTGTTTTGTCATGGTAGGCCGAATCTGCAATCAAAGCGTATTGATGCAGCATTTTAAACCGATCCGGGTCATTGCCTGTTTCTGCAGCCGCAGACCTGGCCAGAAGCACAGCCAGCAATAGTATTAATAAGCGTACGGCTGGAAAGATTTTCAGAACATTATTCACAAATCACTATTCACTATTCGTTATTCACTGTCTTCCATAGATCACGTTATTTGATATAAGTTCTTCGGCTACGTGCTCGCGTTTTCGCGGTACATCGCCTGCAACGCTTCGCTTATGCAGTCCTAATAACTGGATCAACGCATTTGCGGCGATGATGTTGAGTGAGGTGAGGATGTCAGCATTGCTATTCCTTGCCACTCGTTACTCGTCCCTTGCCACTGCTTCTAACCAGGACTGCATAAGCGAAGCGTTGCAGGCGCAGCCTCTGTGACATGCCGAAGCACTCACCATGAACGGCGTTTTGGCTTCCTGCATCTAAACCTTCGTTTCTCCTTGCCACTCGTTACTCGTACCTCGTCCCTGCGTGCTGTCGTCACATCGTGACGACAACACGCAAAGCATCCAGCCTCAAACGCGTGGCATCGATCAATTGCGTTAACGCCTTCAGCTGCTGATCGAAGAAATCGATCTCGGCATTACGAACATTCGGGTTGACTTTCTGCAGCGCTCTCAGGCGATTGATCTCACGCATCAGGATGTCTTCAGCCTGTGCGTGTGCAGTTTTGAATATCGCAGGTGCCTGTTGTTGTGCACGCTGTTCGCAGATTTGTAACAGTGACTTGAGCGCTTTCTGCTTGGCGCGTACAACCTGCACCGCGGTATTGACATCGACAGCAGCTCCTGCCTTGTTTATCGCATCGTGCGCCAGTTTTTCACCATGATCATTGCCGCGTTCGTCCATGACAACTCGAATCGTTGTTGGTGGCAGATAGCGTTGTGACTGCAGCGCTTCTACCGCAGCAACCTCAAGCACAAACAAACACTCCAGTAACACGCTTCCAGCTTGCGTGCCACGGTATTTGACTGCTGTGAGTGCGGTGTTGCCGAGCTCATTGGTAACAACCATGTCGATGGCGTCACGCACCATCGAGTGTTCCCAGCTGAGGTAGTGTGCATCTTCAAAACTCAGCGCCGTGTCACGATCATAGGTAATCGTCATGCCATCATCGGCCAGTCCGGGAAAGCGGTTGACCATGTGGTCTGTCGGACGAATGATGATGCAGTTTTCACTGTGCAGTTCGCTGTCGACACCAAAGCAGTCGAACACAGCATCCATGTAATCGCCAAGTGTCGACTTTGCATCTGCCTCGAGCGAACGCTGCCTGAGTGATTCGGCTATGTGCATGCGGCACGAATTGTATTCCAGCAAACGATCGCGACCTCGATGCAATGCCTCGGTCATCTGCGTATACATGGCATGACTGTCACCGACCAGTTGTTCAATTGCAGTCGTGTCTGCAGGATTATGCAAAGCCTTCAGCAAAACATCCTCTACCTGCACATAAACAGAATGTCCTGCCGGGCAGGTATGTTCAAATGCCGACAGGCCTTCGTGATACCAGCGATACATTACCTGTTGAGCCGATCCTTCCAGGTAGGGCACATGCAAGCTAATGGTTTCGGCTTGACCGATGCGGTCGAGACGACCGATACGCTGTTCCAGCAAGTCGGGATTCAGCGGCAAATCGAACAGCACCAGGTGATGTGCAAACTGGAAGTTGCGACCTTCACTACCGATTTCAGAACAGACCAGTACCTGCGCGCCGGTTTCCATGTCGGCAAAAAAAGCCGCAGCACGGTCGCGCTCAACAATACTCAGGCCTTCGTGGAATACCGCGGCATGAATACCCGTGCGGTTCTTCAGATGCCAGGCAATGTCCAGGGCTGTTTCTGCACTGGCAGCGATCACCAGCACCTTGTGCGGATATAACGCCTCCAGTTTTGTGCCCAGCCACTCCAGCCGCGGATCAAACCGGGTCCAGCGCTCGTCACTGGCCACCGTTTCATGCAATAACTCGGGAGCGAGTAACATGGATGCATGCGCATCCTTAAGTTCGGTAAAGATCTGAGCATAGCTGTCCGGCATTGGCAGGGGGTAATCAAATACCTTGCGTTCGGGAAAACCTTTTACCGCCGCACGCGTGTTGCGAAACAGTACACGGCCGGTACCGTGGCGGTCGAGCAGGTGCTCGACCAGTTCAATTCTTGCGTGACCTGTATCAATATCAGTACGATCATCCTGAGCCTGTCGAAGGACAGCCTCCAGTAATCCCGCATTATCCCCCTCATCAATCGTCTGCTGCAGCAGCGCCATGTCTGCGTCATTTAGCTCGCGATTCTCCAGCAGGTCCTCAACCACCTGTGCAATAGGTTCGTAATTTTTCTCTTCTTCGACAAAGGCGTCGAAATCGGGGAAACGTTCTGCATCGAGCAAACGCAAACGCGCAAAATGACTCTCCTTGCCGAGCTGCTCCGGTGTCGCTGTCAGCAGCAGCACACCCTTGGTTTGTGCTGCCAGCCGTTCGACCAGCAGGTACTCATCACTGGCATGGTCCGGAGACCACTGCAGGTGATGCGCTTCATCGACCACCAGCAAATCCCACTGCGCCTGCAGGCACTGGTTGAAATATTTCGGATGGGCTGCGAGGAACTCGATGCTGCAAAGCACAAGCTGTTCACCCATGAAGGGATTTTCAGTCGGCGTATCGTCAGCATCCTCATCTATACCATCGTCACTTGTGAACAGATCTTCCAGCCTGGCTTCGTCGAAAATACGAAAGTGCAGGTTGAATCGCCGCAGCATCTCCACCAGCCATTGGTGCACCAGCGTTTCCGGCACAACAATCAGAACTCTGTGAGCGCGTTCGGTCAGTAACTGGTGATGCAGGATCAAGCCGGCTTCAATGGTTTTACCCAGGCCGACTTCATCGGCCAGCAACACGCGCGGTGCATAGCGGTTTGCGACTTCATGAGCGATATAAAGCTGATGTGGAATCAGGCTGGTGCGACAGCCGACAAGGCCGTACAGCTCTGAATGCCCGAGCCGGTTAAGTGCCTGCAGCGTTTGATAACGCAGTTCGAACCACTTGTGCTTGTCGATCTGGCCGTTGAACAGGCGCTCGGAAGGCCGGTTCAACTGCAGAAAATTATCCAGCTCGGCTTCCGAGACTTCGTGTGTGTTACCGGCATCGTCTTTACCGATGTATGTCAGCAGGCCCTGTTGCTCAATAACCTCATCAACCGTAACCGAGACACCGTGCTGGGTGCGCACCGTATCACCCACGGCAAATTCAACACGGGTGAGGGGGGCTGTTTCCCTGGCATAGGTGCGGGTATCACCGCTGGCGATGAACACCACGGTGACTGTGCGGTGTTCCACCTTGAGGATGGTTCCCAGGCCCATCTGCGATTCTGCATCACTGATACAACGCTGGCCGGGAATGAAATCGTACACTTGAATCTCGAAATATGCTGGGATGAACAGGGGCGGTATCTTAGCTGGAGTTCACTGCCATTACCAACTGGAATAGAAATACAGCGAAGGAGCGACTTCAGGCGCAAACATCGACAATTCGCGGCTAAAGCCGCTGCGCCTTCCCGGCACATTGCCGGGAACGGCAAAGCCTTATCCCGGCCTGCAACTGAACATGCATTAATTTACTCTCGCAAAGACGCCAAGGCCGCAAAAGAAAAACAAAATACGCTTTTATGTGAATAAAAACTCATAAATAACTTTGCGCGCTTTGCGCCTTTGCGAGAAAAAACAGCAGATGATTAGCCATAGAATCTTCTGCAAAACCTGTCGATATCATTTCTGGTTGTCGCCCAGGTACTTGAATTACAGTAAATCGTCCCCATGTAAAGCAATCGACACAAACCAGTATACGGAGCAACACAAATGCAATTACCAGAACGCGATGGCGACGGCTATCTGGTCGACATGAACGCCTGGACACCTGAGATTGGACGATCCATGGCAGAAGCCGACGGGATAGAGATCGACGACACAAAATGGGAACAGATCCTGAAAGCCAGGGAATATTATGAAGAAAATGCAGTGGTCCCACCCATCCGCAAGTTCGCCAAGTACATGGGCGCCGATCAAAAGGAAATGTTCAAAATGTGGATGACCGGCCCCATGAAGCCCATCACCAAGTACGGCGGTTTACCCAAACCAACGGGATGCGTTTAAACAAATTTTTGGGTCCGCGCTAGAGCGGCCCGATGTTCTAAATCGTCTGGAACGATTTAGAACGTGCGAAGCACGGCCCGAAGGGCAAAATACATGGATGTATTTTGTAACCCCATCACCAGGTACGGTGGTTTACCCAAACCGACCGGCTGTGTTTAATACACGAATCATATAAAAACAGGCCGCTTTAAAGCGGCCTGTTTATTTGCGCGTGGCGGCTGTTTACTCTCGCAGAGGCGCGGAGACCGCAGAGAAAATTGTATCGTCTTTGTTTTTCCTTGTCCCTCGTTACTCGTCCCTTGTACCTGTAATTATTCTTTGCACCATTGCGAGAAAAAAAACAGTGCTCAGGCCTGCATAAGTGAACGGTTCGTATCGATGCCGGGAACAGCAAAGCCTTATCCCGGTCTGCGACTAATTAACCGCATTACACCCATAAAACCAAACACAGCTAATAACCAGGCACTAATACCTCCATGCCCGGCAACAATCACCTCCGTGGTGTAAGCACTGCTGTAGTAAACATCGTCATACACGCTGTCCTCAAGCGGCAATGCACTTAACGAGTCATCGTCATACGGACCGTAAGTCAACAGCCAGTCACCGTATTCGGCATCGTATAGTTCGATACGAATGTCGTAGTAACCTGCAGGGAAACCTTCCGCCAGTTCGGTTTCTACAACATAGATGTCAAGCTCGCTGTCACCGTGTATATGAAAGTCATCGCTGCTGGCATAGTAATTCCACGGGCCACCCTCGTAACTCAAATAGAGCTTCGCATATACCCAGGATGTACTGCTTAGCGTGTCGGCATCGATGCTGACACTGAAACGATGATAAAAACCGTCATCATCAAAATCACTGATTAATGTCGTCGATGCATCATAGATCGTAATATCGCCATCGTAGTGATAAGTGATGTTTTCGACATACACGCCAGCTGGTGCTGACTCCGGCCTGAATCCTT
>CALLCZ010000010.1 GCA_937998645.1 uncultured Gammaproteobacteria bacterium | reverse complement strand
TCCTGTTCAAACCATGCCCGGCTTGACCCCAGCCGGAATGAATATCCCCATTCATCCATATCGCTGAACATGCGTTCCCTGCCCATTTCAGCGATGTGTTCTGACAACAGGATCTGTAAATAACAGACACCATCTTCTTCTTCGTAGCCGCCGCCGGCATCGGTGTCCAGGTTCTCGCGGCGTTGTTGATCCATGCAGATGTAATGGCAGGCTTCATGCAGTGCGGAATGCACCGGGGTGTCATCGCGTATATACAGAACATTGCCAACCAGCCCTGCTTCCGGCGGCTGCCAGAAACTGCCCGGGATGTGTTCGTTATGTGCAACCGTTTTGACGACCATGCCGTAGCGGGCAAGCAGGTTTTGCAGATGGTCAAGCTTGATATCGCTACAGAGCAGAACTTGCATAGAGATGTATTAATTAACCGCAGAGACGCGGAGGCGAAGAGATAAAAAAATTAGTTTTGTTATTTTAGTATTAACAAACTCGAGTATGTAATCATATGTAGTAGAAAAACTCCGCGCCTCCGCGCCTCCGCGTCTCTGCGGTGAATATCAAATGTAGTGATGCTTGCGAAATTCTTCCAGCATCGCGTTCAATGCAATGGCGCGATGGCTGATGGTGTTTTTCACTTCCAGTGGCAGTTCGCCGCCGGAGCACTCATGTGTTGGTACGTAAAATATCGGGTCATAACCGAATCCGCCTTCTCCGCTTGGTGCTTGCAGGATACGGCCTTCCCAGCTGCCCTGGGTAATGATGGGTACCGGGTCGGTGTGGTCGCGCATGAAAACAATCAGGCATTGATAACGTGCAGTACGCTCTTCCTCCGGCACGCCTTCAAGTTCCTCGAGCATTTTATTGTTGTTGTCCTGGTCGCTGGCATTTTCGCCGGCATATCGTGCAGACCAGACGCCGGGTCTTGCATGCAGGGCGTCGACTTCGATGCCAGAGTCATCGGCAATCGCAGGCAAGCCGGTACATTCGGCCGCGTGTCTTGCCTTGATAATGGCATTCTCAACAAAGGTGGTACCGGTTTCAGGCACTTCCGGCACATTGAAATCGGATTGTGGCACGACTTCTATGCCACAGTCTGCAAACAGCTTGTTGATTTCCCTGACCTTGCCGGCATTGCCACTGGCAAGAACAATTTTATGTATAGCTGTCATGATTCGATCGCTTCCTGCTGTGCTTGCAGGATGTTACCAATGCCTTTCCTGGCCAGTGCCAGCATCGCATTGAGTTCATCGGCATTGAATGCGTGGCCTTCGGCCGTGCCCTGGACTTCAATAAATGAATCATTGCCGTTCATGACCACGTTCATGTCAGTTTCAGCATTCGAGTCTTCAGCATAGTCGAGATCAAGTATCGGGGTGCCTTCATATATCCCTACTGACACGGAAGCAATCTGGTGATGCAGCGGATCTTTTTTAATCATTTTCTGTTTCTGCATATACTGGATGGCATCGTGCAGTGCGACCCAGGCGCCGGATATGCTGGCAGTGCGCGTACCGCCATCTGCCTGCAGCACATCACAGTCCAGGCTGATGGTGTTTTCACCCAGGGCTTCCAGGTTGATGCCGGCACGCAAGGAGCGTCCAATCAGTCGCTGTATCTCCATGGTGCGTCCGCCCTGTTTGCCGCGCGCTGCTTCACGACCCATGCGGCTGCCGGTGGAGCGGGGTAACATGCCGTATTCGGCTGTGACCCAGCCCTGTCCCTTGCCGCGCAGAAAACCGGGTACACGGTCTTCAACAGAAGCCGTGCAGATGACCTTGGTGTCACCGAATTCGACCAGTACCGAACCTTCAGCGTGCTTGGTGAAATTACGGGTGATGCTGATTTTACGCATCTCATCAGGTGCGCGATTGCTCGGTCTCATTCTGTTCTCCACTTCAATAAGAGCGGCGCATTATAGCAACACGGCAGCACGAATGTGCGTGCTACAATGGCCCACGTTCTGATCAGGCACTGATGGAGTTCTGAATGATAAAAAGTATGACTGCATTTGCACGCGTGCAGCAGAGTGAAAAGTTCGGCACGCTGACCTGGGAGCTGAGGTCGGTCAACAGTCGTTATCTCGATATCAATTGCCGGATGCCTGAAGATTTTCGTGCACAGGAAGGGCGGGTGCGAGAGTGTATCAACCAGCGACTGCAGCGAGGCAAGATCGAATGCGGGCTGCGATTTATGCCGGAACAGATCGCCGAGACCGGAATCGAAGTCAATGAGGTGATGGTCAAGTCGCTCATCGAAGCCTGTCAACAAATCAATGGACGCCTGCATCAGCCCTCTGAAATCAACCCGGTTGATATTCTCACCTGGCCCGGTGTGGTCGCCGAGCCTGAGCAGGATTATAAATCCATATTCGATGCGTCAGAAAAACTGTTGCTTCTGGCGCTGGACGAACTCATCGAAAACAGGTTGCGTGAAGGTGAGCGCATGGAGAAGCTGATTCGTGACCGTTGTGCCAGTCTGCAGCAGATTGTCGATAAGGTCAGGCAGCAGCTACCTGACATCCAGCAACGCTATCGCGAAAAGCTGACTGCCCGTCTCGAGGAGCTCAAGGCCAGTGTCGACCGGGAACGGCTTGAACAGGAACTGGTGTTTCTGGCGCAGAAGATGGATGTCGATGAAGAGCTGGATCGTCTGGATGCACATTTAACAGAGCTGAATGGCGTGCTTGATCGTGATGAAGCTGTTGGGCGCAGACTTGATTTTCTGATGCAGGAACTCAACCGCGAGGCCAATACGCTGGGCTCAAAATCGGCGGACATCTCGACCACGCAGGCCTCGGTGGAGTTGAAAGTGCTGATCGAACAGATGCGAGAGCAGATCCAGAATATTGAATAGGTTTGTTTAACGCAGAGTCGCGAAGACGCAAAGAACGCAAAGTAACCTGTTTGTTTTTAAAGAAAAACCAACAACTTCCTTTTCGTAACCCGGATGCCGCAACGCGCAATCCGGGGATTCACTACAAATAGGGGTTGAAATAATACAAAAGAAACCTTAGCGACCTTTGCGTCTCCGCGCCTCTGCGTTGAAAATTTACTTAATTGACAGCAATTCCAGTTCAAACACCAGGGTGGAATTGGGCTGGATCAGCTCACTGCGCTGCGCCGGGCCGTAGGCCAGGTCAGAAGGGATGTAGAGTTCCCATTTGTCGCCGACTTTCATCAGCTGCAAGGCTTCAGTCCAGCCCTTGATTACGCCTTTAACCGGAAAGCTGGCCGGCTGGCCACGACTGATGGAGCTGTCGAACTCGCGACCGTCGATCAGTGTGCCGCGATAGTGTGTGGTTACCGTATCTTCAGCTTTTGGCGTGGCGCCATCACCGCTTTTTATGACCTTGTATTGCAATCCGCTGGCGGTTGTCACCACGCCTTCTTTTTTTGCATTTTCGGCCAGGAACTTTTTGCCGGCCTCGAGGTTTTTCGCAGCCAGTTCCTGCTGTTCCTGCAACAGTTTGGCGCGCAGCTGCTCGGTATATTCGGCCTTGAACTGGGTCATCTCGCCTTCTTCGAAGGCCAGCTTGCTTCCTGTGGCCTGATCCTTGATGCCGCGGTTCAGTGCGGTAATATCAAGGTCGATCCCCTGTTGCTTCAGGCGCTTGGCAAAATCAACGCCAAAGCTGTAGCTGGCTTTCTGTTCCAGGGTTTCCAGATCATTGGCCGCAGCGGCAATCAATGGAGTGAGTAACAGGGTTATCAGGGTAATTGAAGATCGTAACATGGGTTTTTTTATCCTGCGAATTGCGATGAATGGCCGAACTTAGCAGGTCATTATGTGAACTGCAATATCGGCTGCGGTTTCATGTTGCGCGAAACTGGCCGATAATAGCTGTTTTTCGCCATGAACTCTTGGCGTTGAGCTTTGTCTGACAGAAACACTTGTCTTTAATGGAGTTGTTATGATTGGTCACAAGTCTGTTTTTATTCTATTGAGCCTATTTCTATCAGCTCTGCCAGGGGCTGCCATTTCACATGTGGCCCCGGATCAAGATAACGGGATACCGACACTTGCCCCGATGGTCGAGAAAACCAGGCCGGCGGTTGTAAATATTGCGACTACAGGCCATGTCGATGTTCAGAAACACCCGTTACTGAATGATCCGTTTTTCAAGCGTTTCTTCGAAGGCTATGAGGACATGCCGCAACGCAAGGAAACCAAGAGTCTTGGCTCCGGCGTAGTCATCGATGCTGACAGGGGCTACATCGTCACTAATCACCATGTGGTCGAGGGCGCGAAGGAAATCGCCATTACCATGCATAATGGCCACCATTTCAAAGCCAAGCTGATCGGATCCGATCCTGAAGCCGACGTTGCTGTGGTACAGGCCGACATCGAGGGATTGCATGCGATCCCGTTCGGTGATTCGGACAAATTACGTGTTGGCGATTTTGCGGTGGCCATAGGCAATCCCTTCGGCCTTGGTCAGACAGTCACATCCGGTATTGTCAGCGCCCTGGGTCGTACCGGCCTGGGTATTGAGGGTTACGAAAATTTCATTCAGACAGATGCATCGATCAATCCAGGCAATTCCGGTGGAGCCCTGGTCAACCTCAGGGGTGAGTTAATCGGCATCAATACCGCGATACTGGCTGCGGGTGGCGCCGGCAATGTCGGCATCGGTTTTGCCATTCCTATCAACATGGTAAGGCAAATCGTCGATCAGCTTATCGAGTACGGTGAAGTTCGCCGCGGATTACTCGGTGTGATTATGCAAAACCTGACACCTGAACTTTCGCAGGCGTTCGGCCTGGATCTGCATCAGGGTGTCGTGATATCACAGGTTATCGAAGATACGGCAGCTGAGGAAGCCGGGCTCAAGGCGGGTGATGTCGTTACATCGATCAATGGCGTGCCGGTGAAAAGTGCATCTGCGATGCGCAACATGGTGGGCCTGCTGCGTGTCGGTGAAGAAATGAGCATTACAGTTATTCGTGAAGGCAAGAAGAAAACGATGACTGCCGTGATACGTGATGCGAAAGACCTGTCTGTATCGGGTACCCGGATTAATCAAGGCCTCGCCGGTGCAACCATTGAAGAGAAAGAGAACGGTGGAAAGACTTATCTGACTGTAACCGAAGTGCAGCAGGGCAGTCCCGCATGGGATGCTCACCTGCGTGAAGGCGATATCATTCTGTCAGTTAATCGCAGACCGGTTCAGACCTTGAAAGAGTTGCAGCAAATCGTTGGTGATAAGGATACGCAGATATTACTGAACATACAGCGTGGTCGCACTGCCTTGTTTGTGCTGATACAGTAATCCAGCCTGTCTTTGGACAATATGCAGGCAGGGTAAGTCTAATTATTCGCCGGGTGCGTCATGTACCCAGCGTTCACCTGTATCGGTTGTTTCCTTTTTCCAGAAGGGCGCACGGGCTTTTAATTCTTCGATCAGGTAACGGCAGGCATCAAAGGCTTCGGCACGGTGTGCGGACCAGGCAGCCGTTAAAACAATCGGTTCACCGGGCTTGATTTCGCCATAACGATGGACGATGAGGCAGTCGATCAGGTCCCAGCGGGAGGTGGCTTCGGCGCAGATTTTATCGAGGAACTGCTGTGTCATTTCCGGGTAGTGTTCCAGTGACATCGAATGGACGTGATCACCGACATTGAAGTCGCGCATGGTGCCGACAAAGCTGGCGCAGGCGCCATGAGCGCCTTTGACAAGACCGGACTCAATATGCGCCAGTTCCTGCCATGGGTCAAAAGCCTCGCTGCGCAGCAGGGCAGTCATGCGCAGCCTCCGGTAACCGGTGGAAAAAAGGCGATCTCATCACCGTCACTGATGTTGTCGTCCAGGTGCGCGTAGACCATGTTGATGGCGCATAGTGTGTTCACCGGCATGGTTTGATCGCCGGTTGCCAGCTTCCAGGTATCCAGCACGGTAGCCGGGTTGTCGGCATCAACGGTGATCTCTGCGAGTCCTGTCTGCTCACTCAGGCTGGCAAAAAACTTTACTTTTATTTGCATCAGATAACTATAACGGCTTTATGACGGCATTGTCACTTGTTAAGCTCCGCAAACTGAAATTGATCGATACATTGTTATGACGAAACTGAATCACTTTAATGATGCTGGTGATGCTCACATGGTTGATGTGGGCGGCAAGCAGGTCAGCTTACGCAAGGCGGTTGCACAAGGCCGAATACAGATGCAGGCTGAAACCCTGCAGCGCATCATCGATGGCAAGCATAAAAAAGGCGATGTGCTGGGTGTAGCCCGTATTGCCGGCATCATGGCGGCGAAAAAAACACCGGAACTGGTGCCGCTGTGCCACCCCATTGCGCTTACCCATGTAGAGATCGATTTGATCGCAGACACGCAGCTGGCGTCCGTTTTATGCCGGGCATCCGTTGAAACCAGGGGTGTTACCGGTGTTGAGATGGAGGCGTTAAATGCCGTGCAGGTCTGTTTGCTGACAGTGTATGACATGTGCAAGGCCGTTGATCGCGGCATGATCATTTCAGATGTTGGCTTGCTCAGCAAGTCCGGCGGCAAGTCGGGTGACTGGTGCAGCGACGTAGAACCACTAATTAAAGGTTAATGTTAAGGGCCTGAATTTCGTATGAAAAAGCTGAAGCTTGTTTTCAAGATTTTAAGTGTTGTTGTTGCAATCCTGCTGCTCGCACTGGTTGCGCTTATCTTCACCTTTGATCCTAATAATTATAAAGACACGATTACGGCCCAGGTTGAAAAACAGACTGGTCGGGATTTTGAAATTGGCGGTGATATCAGTTTGTCTTTTTTTCCATGGGTTGGCATTAAAGTTGAAGAGGTTATGCTGTCGAATGCTGAAGGCTTCAGCGAAGAACCGTTTGCACGCATGTCGCAGCTGGATGTCAAAGTCATGCTATTGCCCTTGTTGAGCAAGGAATTACAGGTCGACAAGGTCCGTCTGCATGGTTTATTTGCTTCACTCGAAGTTGATAAGGATGGTAATAACAACTGGTCAGACCTTGCGAGTAAGGAGGCTTCCGACAAGCAGCCTGAAATACAGTCGCCTGCGCAGGCAGTAGAAGCAGGCGAGCAGCCGCCGGCAATCGCTGCATTGGCAATCAACGGTGTCGAGCTGGTGGGTGCCACAGTCATCTGGAATGATGCACAGAATAATGTGCACTCCCGCCTGTCAGGCTTTGATCTGACAACAGGCGCTGTTCGTTTTAACGAACCCGTTGATATCCAGCTGAATACAGACGTCAAACATAATGAGCCAGAGCTGGAAGCCCAGGTCAACTTGACTACAAGCCTGACGTTTAATGAAGCTTTTTCAAATATGTTACTGGATGCGCTAAAACTGGAAGTGTCAGCAAATGCGCCAGGCCTGTTAAAGGAGACGCTGGAGCTTGTATTGCAAAGTGACATTAACATCGATATTGACCAGCAAGTTGCGACATTGAGTAATACGCAAGTATCCACTCTGGGTGCTACCTTGCATGCTCAACTGGATGTGAGCAGCCTTTTATCAGAGCCGGTTATCAATGGTGTTGTCCACACTGACAGCATAAACCTGCGAGATCTGATGAGTCGCCTGGAAATTAAATTGCCGCCAATGGCGGAGGAAAACAGCCTGACAAATATTGCGCTTGCATCCAGGGTGAAAGCGAATGCCCGGCACGTTGAGCTGGATGATATCAAGCTGAATCTGGATGATTCGGAAATGACGGGCTGGTTACACGTACTGGACATGATGCAGCCTATGGTCCGTTATAAATTACACATGAGCCCGATCAATGCCGATGCCTATATGGCTCCGCCTTCAGCAGAAGCAACAGAGGAAGAAGTGCCTGCCGTGCCGGCGGTGAATGATACTGCAGCGGCTGGTGCTGCAACAGCCGAACAGGAGCCGGAAATTGAACTGCCGACCGAGCTGTTGCGCAAGCTGGATCTGCAGGGAGAATTGACAATGGCTTCGGTAACAGTCAATCAGATTCCAGTAACAGATATTTTGATGAAGACACAGGCTAAAGCAGGGGTGGTGCGTATTGATCCACTGGAGCTCAAGGCCCTTGAAGGCAATGCCACTTCCAGTGTGATGCTGAACGTCAAAGGGGAAATACCGGACTATGCGATAGGCATGAAAGCTTCTGATATACAGCCCGGACCGGTGCTGGATCCAATGCTGGAAGTCGTCTTTGGTCAGAAGGATGTCAGCATGGACGGCGCGGCAAACGTACTTGCCAATATCAAAACACAAGGTACACGTGTCTCCGGGTTAAAGCAGGCTGCAAAAGGCAATTTACAATTTGATATGGCCAAAACTGTCCTGCATGGTGTGGACTTTGAGTACTATGTGCGCAATGTGGTGGCTGATTACCTGACAGCAAAGAGCATTGCTGTTCCTGCAGAGTGGCGCGGCAGCCTGGATCCTAAAGAGAAAACAGCCTTCAACCGTGTTCATGCCAGTGCGGTCGTTGCCAACG
>CALLCZ010000009.1 GCA_937998645.1 uncultured Gammaproteobacteria bacterium | reverse complement strand
GACGTAAAGGTTTTTCGTAATGATGAGATCACAGTTGCTGAACTCAAGGCGATGAATCCCGAGCGCGTCATGATTTCCCCGGGACCCTGCACGCCCAATGAAGCCGGTATATCAATGGACGTGATTCGTGCCTTTGCCGGGGAAGTGCCGATTCTTGGTGTATGCCTCGGTCATCAGAGTATCGGCCAGGTATACGGTGGTGATATCGTGCATGCGCGTGAAATCATGCACGGCAAGACATCGCTGGTGCATCACAAGGGAAAATATGTTTTCGAGGGTCTGAGCAATCCATACACTGCAACCCGTTACCATTCGCTGGTGATTGACAAGAATACACTTCCGGATTGTCTGGAAGTCACCGCCTGGACCGAAACTGAGAATGGTGAGATGGATGAGATCATGGGTGTAAAGCATAAACAGCTGGCTGTTGAAGGCGTGCAATTTCACCCCGAGTCGATTCTGACCGAACACGGCCATGGCCTGCTGAAAAATTTTCTCGCGACTTAAGACTTAATGAAACTCTGATTAATTCTACCGTTCATGGTGAGCCACCCTTCGACGAAGCTCAGGACAGGCTTCGGCAGACTCAGGAGAGCCTTGTCGAACCATTTGTCAGCAATACTGCAATAACATAAAGTTAACCACCATGCCCTTCGACAGGCTCAGGGCGAACGGAATTAATCAGGGTTTCCTTAACTAACACACGAGATCATTATGGATATGCAATCCGCAATCAAGGCGGTTACCGAACATAAAAACCTGTCATCGGATGAGATGGCATCTGTCATGCGTTTGATCATGACCGGCGAAGCAACGCCGGCACAGGTCGGTGGATTTCTGATCGGTCTGCGCATGAAAGGCGAGACCGTTGAAGAGGTGGCTGCAGCAGCCAGTGTCATGCGTGATTTGTCTACCAGGGTCAATGTTGATAAAGAGCACCTGGTTGATACCTGCGGAACCGGTGGCGATGCGTCCGGCAGTTTCAATATCTCGACGGCCAGCGCCTTTGTTGTTGCAGCTGCGGGTGGCAAGGTTGCAAAACATGGCAACCGCTCGGTTTCCAGCAAGTCAGGCAGCGCTGACGTACTCGAAGCTGCTGGCGTAAGTCTTGAACAGACGCCGGAGCAGGTTGCTGCCTGTGTCAACGACATCGGTGTCGGTTTCATGTTTGCGCCCATGCATCACAGCGCAATGAAACATGCCATCGGCCCGCGTCGCGAGATGGCCGTGCGAACAATATTCAACGTTCTCGGGCCCCTGACCAATCCGGCCGGTGCGCCGAACCAGGTGCTGGGTGTTTTCAGCAAGGACTGGGTCGAGCCACTGGCCGAGGTGCTGAAACAGCTTGGCAGTGATCATGTGCTGGTGGTGCATGCCGATGATGGCCTGGATGAAATAAGCATCGGTTCGATCACGCACGTTGCAGAGCTCAAGGGCGGTGAAGTAACTACATACACGGTGCAGCCGGAAGATTTTGGTATGCAGCGGGCGGACTTATCCGAGATCAGGGCCGAAGATGCAGATGACAGCTTGCGCATTATCAGGTCAGTGCTGGCCAACGAAGCAGGGCCTGCGAAAGATATCGTTTGCCTGAATGCGGGTGCGGCAATCTATGCAGCCGGGCTGGCGGGCAGTTTTGCCGAAGGTGTTGGCCGAGCGCAGGAAGTTATCGCCAGTGGTGAAGCTGCCGCGAAACTCGATCAGCTGGTAGCAGCAACCAATGCCTGAAGTGAAATAATCAGTATTTACCCGGGTAGTTACGTCGTCAGGGCGACCGAATTCTGTCAAACAAGAATGCTACAGATGTTTACTCTCGCAAAGGCGCAAAGTCCGCAAAGGAAGATATATGAAACGATATTTTTTCCTGGAACAAAAAACACATGTCACCTTTGCGTGCTTGGCGCCTTTGCGAGAACAATGACTTATACGGCTGAAGAACAAGAAGATGTCAGATAACCGACCGGACATACTGAATACAATACTGCAGCGCAAATCGGAAGAGATTGCCGAACGTTCTGAAAACGTCAGCATGCAGGAGATGATTAAACGCGCACAAGTCGCTGACCCGGTGCGCGGTTTTATTGCCGCAATAGAAAAACGTATTGCCAATGATCAGTCTGCTGTTATCGCTGAAATCAAAAAGGCCTCGCCGAGCAAGGGTATCCTGCGTGAAAATTTTGATCCGGCTGCAATTGCACGAAGCTATGAGCAGCACGGTGCAGCCTGTCTTTCCGTGCTGACAGACAGGGATTTTTTTCAGGGTGGCGAAGCTTATCTGCAACAGGCAAGAAATGCCTGTTCACTGCCGGTGATTCGTAAAGACTTCATTATCGATCCCTACCAGGTGTTCGAGGCCCGGGCAATTAATGCAGATTGTATTTTATTGATCGTGGCGGCGCTGGATGATGGCAGCTTGCAGGCATTGCTCGACCAGGCGCACGAGTTGCAGATGGATGTGCTGATGGAAGTGCACGATGATGCAGAGCTCGAGCGTGCGCTTAAAACCGGTGCGCGGCTGATAGGAATCAACAATCGTAATTTACGTACCTTTGAAACCAGTTTATCGACTACGATTGATATGCTCGACAAGATACCTGATGATCGCATTGTGGTCACAGAAAGCGGCATTCATACCGTGCAGGATGTGCAGCTGATGCGCGAACATGACGTGAACACATTCCTGGTGGGCGAAGCCTTCATGAAAGCAGA
>CALLCZ010000008.1 GCA_937998645.1 uncultured Gammaproteobacteria bacterium | reverse complement strand
ATAACACGGATTTCACTCAAAACACACTTGAGGCTGCGATACGGCTGGGCCTGCTGCTGCTACTCGCAGCCTGGTGCTTCATGATCGTGTATCCATTTATCGGGCCTGTTATGTGGGGCGTTATTATTGCCGTTGCTATTTATCCTTTATTTTTGAGGCTGAAATCTGCGCTGGGCGAGAGAAACAAGCTGGCTGCTGTTGTTTATACACTGCTGGCACTGGCGTTCCTGATTACGCCGGCTGTGATGATTTCGAATTCGGTGATCGAATCGTCGCAAGCAATATCGGAAAGATATGAGCAGGGTCAGTTGCAGATACCGCCACCGGAAGACAGTGTTATTGAATGGCCGCTTGTTGGTGAAAAGCTCCACGCTTTCTGGTCACAGGCATCAACCAATCTGCAAGGCACGATCGAAAAGTACGAGCCGCAGTTGAAACAGGCGGGAGAAAAAATTATTGCCATTGCTGCAGGTGCAGGCGGTGGTATTCTTCAGTTTGTCATCTCTATCATCATCTCGGGAATCCTGGTAGCCAATGCACCGGGTGCTTATAACATAACGCTGAAGACCTTCTCTCGCCTGACGAATGACAAGCAGGGTGAGATGTTTACCAGGCTTTCAAGAGATACCATTCGCAGTATTGCGCAGGGTGTCATCGGTATCGCCATTATCCAGGCATTATTGAGTGCAGTTGGTATGTATGTAATGGATGTGCCTGCCTGGGGCTTGTGGACTTTGATGATACTTGTGCTGGCGGTGGCGCAGTTGCCGCCGCTCCTGGTGCTGGGATTTGTCATCGCCTACGTATGGTCCGTGGCTGAAACAACGCCAGCGGTCATATTTACCGTATATGCACTCATTGTTAGTGGCAGTGACAGTTTTCTGAAACCGCTGCTGCTTGGCCGTGGTTTGAAAACCCCCATGCTGGTGATACTGCTTGGCGCTATCGGCGGTATGATCATGTCAGGCATTATTGGCCTGTTTATAGGCGCGGTTATTCTGGCGCTGGGGTATGAGTTGTTTATGGAATGGCTTGATCGCGAAGGGGCGACTGCTGAAGAGCAAACAGCGTAAAAACTTTTATTCACCGCAGAGACGCGGAGGCGCAGAGGAATTTTTTGTTGTTGTCATCTCGACCGAAGAGAGAGACCTCCCGATGTTTTAGTGAATTTCAGGAGATCTCTCACATTCGTTCGAGATGACAGTATTTACAGGTTGTCATTCCCGCGAAAGCAGGAATCCAGTGACTTAAGACTCTGGATTCCTGCCTCCGCAGGAATGACAACAAAAAACCTCTGCGCCTCCGCGTCTCTGCGGTGAATAAAATAAATAACAATAAGGCTTAGAACTATGTCTGAAGAACAGGAAACCAGTAACGACAACACACACGACTCGGTTCGCAAGATCACCAAGTACGTTTTAATCGTCGTAGCCATTCTGTTTGTCTGGTACGTGGTATCCGACCGCATCGCACCATGGACTGACCAGGCGCGTGTTCAGGCCTATGTTATTCCCATTGTTCCCCAGGTGTCCGGGCGTGTTGTCGAGGTTAATGTCGTCAAGGACCAGGTGGTTGAACCGGGTGATGTATTACTGGAAATCGATTCTTCAGATTACCAGCTGGCCGTTGAAACAGCCGAAGCGGCGCTCGAGCTTGCGGGTCAGGAGATCGGTGCCGGTACTGCAACGGTAACAACAGCGCAGGCCGGGCTGGTGGTGGCGTTGACCAATCTTGAACACGCAGAAACGCAGAGTGCGCGTGTGTTCGAGCTGGAGAAAAAGCAGGTCATGTCAAAGGCGGAAGGTGACAAGGCGCGGGCTGTTGTGAAGCAGGCCAAGGCGCAGGTCGACAGCGCCAGGGCGGAGCTGGAAAAAGCCAGGCAGGCGCTGGGTGTGAAGGGCGAAGCCAACCCGCGTATTCGTTCAGCCATCGCAGACCTGAAGAAGGCGCAGCTCGATCTTTCGAGGACAACGATACTGGCGCCATCAAAAGGCGGTATAACCAATTTGCAGGTTGAGCAAGGTTATTATGCCAGCGCCGGTGCACCGTTAATGACCTTCATTGAATTCGATAACGTCTGGATCCAGGCGAACATGCGCGAGAACAATATTGCCAACATCGAGCAGGGCGATGCGGTGGATATCGTGCTGGACGTTGCGCCCGGCAAGGTGTTCAGGGGCAGGGTCAGCAGTGTCGGCTTTGCAGTGGACAGCGCTTCAACGGGTGAAGTCGGCGGCCTTGCAAGCGTTGAAAGCAAATCCGGCTGGCTGCGCGATGCGCAGCGTTTCCCGGTCATCATCACTTTCGACGATGACAGTGCCAGAGGACTGCGCCGGCTGGGCGGACAGGCGGACGTGCTGGTCTACACCAGCAACAACTGGATCATAAACCCGCTGGGCTGGCTGCACATACGCTTGCTGAGCTGGTTGTCCTATGTCTACTGAGACAGTAAGGACATCCTCTTTTAAAGCCTGGCTGAATGTACTCGCCCAGGACCAGAACAGTATACGCATTATCCGGTTTGCTATTGGCGTAACCCTGTCGGCTGCGCTGGCCTATGGCATCAACTGGCCCTTGTCCTTCCTGTTGCCTGTGCTGGTTTCTTTTATGCTGTCGCTGCCATTGCCGATACCGTCACTGAAAGCGGGACTGCGTAACATGCTGCATACACTGATGGCTTTTGGAATCGGGCTGATTTTCTCACTGTTTTTTCTGCAATACCCGATCGTCTATCTGATAATACTTGGCCTGGTGCTGTTCCACCTGTATTACTATCTTAATCGTGGTGGTTCGCTGTGGCTGACCCTGATGAGCATTATCGCTATCCTGCTGCTGTCGATGCTGGGCAACTCCCACGAAGGCCTGGCAACGGGCGTCTCGCTGGGCTTTATCGGGACAGGTTGGTTGACAGTACTGATGGTATGGTTGTCATACCTGCTGGTTCCCGATCCCCAGGCAACACCGTTCCCGCAGGCGCCAGGTTTTCAGTCGGGCTATTCTCAAGCGGCCGCTGAAGCTGCGCTAAAAAGCACCATCGCAATCCTGCCGCTTGCCAGCCTGTTTTTCATTCTGGATCTTACAGGCTACATGCTGGTGATGATATTCGCGGCTTTGTTCATCCTCAAACCCGAATTGAGTGCAGGCAGGGAGGCGGGTGTAAATTCACTGATCTCCACCTTGCTCGGTGGTGTACTGGCCTGGCTGTTCTTCTGGTTGATCGTCGCGGTTCCCGAGTACCATTTTTATGTTGCCCTGATGTTCTTGACCGCACTCTATATCGGTATGAATATTTTTTCGGGCAAGCCGACAGCGAAATATTACAATTCCGCACTGATCGCGTTGTTGATTCTCATTAACGGCAGCCTGGGCGAGGGCGCCGAGTTCACCGAGAAGTTCATCATGCGCATAATTCTGATAACATTGGCCGTGGTTTACATCGTTGCCGCTTTGAAGGTGCTGGACAGTTTCTGGCCGGTTCAGCAGCCTGAAGAGGAGAGTGACAAATAATAAAACGCCCGCGTGAGCACCTGTATAGGGCGGGTTTTAATATCTGGGGATAAAAAATGAGTGTTGCTAGCCGTTATACAAAATCGGTGGTTATGTCGTTGTTTACTGCCGCCATCATTTCTGCATCAGTTTTTAATCATGCCGTTGCTGCCGAAGATCCGGAACCGACGTTTGCATTTCCCGATCAATGGATGATTCGCCTCGGCGCCTATATCGTGGATGGTTCAAATACCCAGTTCAGTGTGAATTCAGCTTTTGGTTTGGGTGCTACTATTGATTATCAGAAGGACCTGGGTGGTGAAGATGGCGATACCATTCCAAGGATCGATGCCTATTACCGCTTCAATGAGAGGCACCGCATCGATTTCACCTCGTTCAGTATTGACCGTCAAGGCGAAAGGGTGCTGGCGGTTGATGTCACGATTGGAGGTGAAGATTATTTTGCCAGCGAAACAATATCATCGGATATCAAGTATACGCTTTACAGGCTGGGTTATGGTTACTCCTTCTATCACTCCCCCAAGGTCGAGCTGACCCTGACAGCCGGCCTTAATATTACCAGCTATGATTTGAAATTTGCCCTGGATGATGGCAGCAAGGCTGAATCTGCCGGTGTCACCGTGCCTCTTCCAGTTGTTGGGCTGCGTATGGGCTATGCGTTTACACCCAAGTGGAATGTTCGCTATGTCAGCGAGGCATTTTTCGTAGAATTCGATGATTCTTTCAGAGGCGCCATACTGAATTTCGAGCTGAATACCGAGTATAAAATATTCAAGAATTTCGCACTGGGAGTGGGTATTGCCAGGTTAGGCGTCAATGCCGAGGTGGATGATGATGACTGGCGCGGTCAGGTGACAGACTCCTATCGAGGCTTCAATTTATTCGGCACCTTCTATTTCTAAGCAATCGCTTTGTTTGTCTGGATTGTAAATGAACAACAACAAAAGGCCGGTTTACTAACCGGCCTTTTGTTGTTTCTGCTTTCATTTAATGCTTCTGCCGGGCTGAGCAGGCCCGTTGCAGAAAATGGCAAGCCCACCGAAGTCCACGTTATTGGCGCCGTGCTTGATGTCGACAGGATCGACAGCGCCGAACAGAATTTTACCCTGAACTTCTATGTGATTTTCCGCTGGCTGGATCCACGCCTTGCGCACGATGACCCCGGCAGCGTCATACGTAATCTTTCCGAAGTCTGGAATCCGCGTTTAACCATCATCAACACCCAGAGGCACTGGGCAAATACCAGGGATGAAGTGGAAATATCACCCGAAGGGCTGGTGACTTATCGCCTGCATGTGTTTGGTGATTTCTCGCAGCCACTGGAATTGCATGATTTTCCGCAGGATAGTCATATATTCGAGGTGCCAGTGGTTGCCGCAGGATATCGGCCCCATGAAGTTACATTGATACCTGATCCGAGCATCGATTCATTTATCTCGGAAAAGCTGTCCGTGGCTGACTGGAAGGTCAGCAATATGCAGGGTCAGTCAAGGGAAATAACACTGGCCAATGGACTGAGATTGCCGGGTTTTGTCTTCAGTTTCGAAGCAGAGCGTTTGCTGCATCATTATGTGATCAAGGCGATTACCCCGCTGGCATTGATAGTGATGATGTCCTGGGTGGTGTTCTGGATCGACCCGAAGCAGGTGCCGAATCAGCTGAGTGTTGCGGTAACCACGGTATTAACGCTGATTGCCTACCATATAGCGCTTTCAGGCCGTCTGCCTGACATTCCCTACCTCACACACATGGACAAGTTTCTGTTCAGTTCAACTGTGCTGGTGTTCATGAGCCTGATTGAAGTTGTTGTGACTTCACATCTTTCCAGTACCGATCAACTGCATGTGGCGCGTCGGATTGACCGAACAGCCCGCTGGCTGTTCCCGCTGCTGTTCGTCAGTGTCCTGGCTTATTCGTTCTTTATGTAAATACTCAGATAACAGCGATGCCATTATGAAAATAACCAACCTGATATTAAGTAACGATGGGCATACAGGCATAAGAATTCTGACTCTGTCGGGTATCGCCTGGCTGCCGCTGGTCTTGCTCACACTCATTGAAGGGAACTTCATTACAGACGACATTACGATACCTTTCGTCAAGGATGTCGTGCCCTATATCAGGGGTCTGGTTATCATACCTTTGCTGGTCATGGCCGATAACGTTATCGAACCGATGATAACCAGGATTGTCAGGTATCTGCGTGTGTCCGGCATAGTCCCGGAATCTGAACAGGAGCGCCTCAACAATGCAGTAAACAGGATGGCGTATCTGATGAATATTAAATGGATACAAATCATTATCGTGATACTGGCGATACTGGTCAGCTGGTTACTAAGAACAGATTATGTCGATATGTGGAAGGAAGAGAAAGTGACTTCCTGGGCTCTGCACCTTGTTAACGGTGAAGTACATGAAACGATGGCGGGTTTATGGTTTTTGCTGGTTACCTCACCCCTGGTGTCATTTCTGTTCTATCGCTGGATCTGGCGATTTATCGCCTGGACGATGTTTCTTTATCGTGTGTCACGTCTGAAACTCGAGCTTTATGCCAGCCATACGGATCTTGCAGGCGGCCTGGGCATCTTCGGTGGCGGCCAGTCTTTGTTCGGTATTTTATTCATGGTGATGGCGGCAATGATTTCTTCACAGCTGGCCAATAATTTACTGTATGAGGGCGAACACCTGGTTGATATCAGGCTGATTGTTATGGTCTTTATCATCATGAGCGTTATCGTGATTGAGGCGCCCTTGTTATTTTTTACCAGGAAGCTTTTCAAGCTGAAACGCGTAGCCCTTGCAGAATACGGTGCACTGCAGCACCAGATATCCGGAGACTTTCATCATCACTGGATCACCGATGAAAGCAAGAAACTGGTGGACTCGATGCAGCCGTCGGCTATGGCGGACTACAGTGCAGTCTACGAAATTGTCAGCAATATGCGGATCGTGCCATTGAATCCTAAAGTAATTATTGTCCTGGCAGTTATTCTAATGCTGCCGTTTTTACCCCTGGCGCTGACCGAGCAGTCATTCTGGGATGTGCTGAAGATGATTGGTGACAGTGTGTTGTAACCCGGGAAAAATATATTCACCGCAGAGGCGCAGAGTACGCAGAGGATTTTGTTGTTGATAGGAGCGACTTTAGTCGCGAACATACTGGCTAAAGCTCTTTTTGCAACATTGGCGTTATTTGCGGCTTATTCAATATTAAAAAGGTATATTTAGCCGCGAATAACGTGAAATGCACAAGCTAATTAGTGGTTCGACAAGCTCACCATGAACGGTTTTTTGAGTGCAGTCGTTGGCCTGCATTAGGAACGTTGCAGGCGGTTTGTGTTTGCCGGCAACGGCAAAGCCTTATGCCGGCCTGCTTTAATGTTTCAGTGACTGTAATACCTGGCATACGGCAGCAGTCAATGTTCCCAGTTCTGCTTCATTAATGATGAAAGGCGGCATCAGGTAAACTAACCTGCCAAACGGCCGTACCCATACACCGGCTTCAACAAACATCGGTTGTATGGTTTTCATATCAACCGGCTGATGCAGTTCAACAACACCAATCGCGCCGAGTACGCGTACATCTTTTACACTATGCAACTGGCTGCACGGTGCAAGTCCTTTTATTAAACCCTGTTCTATATTCGCAATGTTCTGTTGCCAGGGTGATTCGAGTAGAAGTTTTATACTGGCATTTGCGGCTGTGCAGGCCAGCGGGTTGGCCATGAAGGTCGGGCCGTGCATGAATACGCCGGGATCGCCTTTGCTGATGGTCTGACTGACTTCTTCCGTGGTTAACGTTGCCGCCAGGGTCATATAACCGCCGGTGAGGGATTTGCCGACACACATGATGTCAGGTGCGATATCAGCATGTTCGCAGGCAAACAGTTTGCCGCTGCGGCCAAAGCCGGTGGCGATTTCGTCCAGTATCAACAGTACATCATGTTCGCTGCATAGCTCGCTGACACGGCGCAGATAATCGGCTGAATAGAAACGCATGCCACCCGCACCCTGGACGATCGGCTCGAGTATCACTGCAGCAATGTGGTCTTTATTTGTCTCAAGCTGTTGTTGCAACGGTGCGATATCATCTGCGTTGCAGGCTTCGCCAAAACGGCATGCGGGTGCATCAACAAAATACTGTTGCGCAAGTGTGTCGGCAAACAGGGAGTGCATGCCGTTGACCGGGTCGGTTACCGACATCGCGCCAAAAGTATCACCGTGATAGCCATGGCGTATGGTTAAAAACCTTTGCCTGTTCGGGCGGTTTTTTGCATTCCAGTATTGAATCGCCATCTTCATCGCGACTTCAACCGATACCGAACCCGAGTCGGCGAAGAAAACAGACTGCAATGGTTCCGGAGTAATCTCTACCAGCTTTTCTGCGAGTTCGATGGCCGGCTCGTGCGTCAGTCCGCCGAACATGACGTGTGACATGCTGTCGAGTTGCTTCGCTAATGCGGTATTCATGACAGGATGGTTGTAGCCATGAATGGCGCACCACCACGACGACATGCCGTCGATCAGTTCGCGTCCGTCTGCCAGTTTTATACGGACACCTCGCGCGGATTCAACGGGATATACGGGTATATCCGATGCTATTGCGCTGTAAGGGTGCCAGATATGTTTTTTATCAGAGGCAAGGAGTTTATCTGGATCAGGATTCACGGAGATTGTGCGATGCTGTGATTTATCAGTTGCTGACATGTTAACCGGATAGCCTATCAGTCTGGTTGTGCAATGTCATATTTACCGGTGATGGTGTTAACCTTGTCACGCAGTTTCGAGTTTCTCTTCTTCAAGCTGATCCATCAGTTTGTCTCTCGGGTAATAGAGCAGGGTGGTGATATCAACCAGGTCGCGGACGATTTTTCCTGCTTCATCGCTGTCATTCATTAATGACGTGGCCATTTCATTAGTGATCTCACCATCGAGTACAAGCTGATTGACGCGCCCTGATATCAACACATCGAGTTCTTCTGCTTTTTTTCTTTCTTTTTCAATTTCCCTGATATGCCTGAGTGGATGTTCCGATTCGCTGGCAAAGTGAATTTCACGAACGACTTTGAGGATTTTTCTACGTATCATGTTGTATTCATGCAGAATGACATGATTGTCCGATGATAAAAAGCATACAATATTTTTATGCAGCGGTATCATTCGCTTGACCACGTGTACCAGCATCCGGTCGGCGATAAGGATGTTGCGGATGGTTTCGATCTTGTCCTGTTCCAGTGCAAAATCACTCTGCAGGCGGGTTGCGTATTCGAGAATTTGACTGTAGATTGATTTGATTTTTGTCGCATATATCTTTTCGATATCGACTGGAATGGTGTCTTTAGACTCGAGTACCGTTATGAGCTCGCGGTCAGACTCAAGGTCTTCACGGTGCACGCTGAGGCCATGGGTAATGGCCTTGTAGGCAGCATTCTGCAGCAAGCGCAGGGATTCATCGAATAATGCCTTGATACCGGTCTGCGGGAATTCAAGCGAGGACTTGTTAAGGAATCGAGGTTGATCGATTTCAGCTTCCTCCTCAATCACAGGCGGCACCATCCATTCAGCAACACGTGCGATTTGGCTGATGAAGCCTATCAGCATGGTTGTATTTATGATGTTGAAGAAAGTGTGGAACAGCGACAGGGCGATGGGTATCGCTGCAGCTTCAACAAAAGGTGAAGCGCCTTCAAGCTGTCGCGTGATTTTATCAATTACATTCAGCAGCGGATAAAGGAAGGGTGTGAGTAATATCAGGCCGAGCAGATTGAAGATGAGATGTGCACGTGCCGCGCGCTTTGCCTGGTAGTTGGCAATCGAGGCAGCGAGGTTGGCTGTAATCGTGGTGCCCACGTTCAGGCCGATGACCATGGCAGCTGCCATGTCGAATGGCAACCAGCCTTCGTGGGTCATCAGTATCGTCAGTGCCATAGTTGCGCTGGAAGACTGCACCGTCAGTGTCAATATTGTGCCGATGAACAGGAACAGCAGGACAGATCCAAAACCACTGCTGGTGTATTGTGACAAAAAGGCCAGTACTTCCGGGTTCTGGCTGATATCTGGAACCGAATCCTTTAGGAACTGCAGGCCAATAAACAACACTGCAAAGCCGATAATGAAATAGCCCCAGTGCTGGTGGTTTTTCTTTTTTGACAGGCTCATTAGAAAGCCCAGGCCCACCAGTGGCAGTGCAATTGCACTCATGTTGACCTTGAAACCGAAGATGGAGATCAGCCATGCGGTCACCGTCGTGCCGATATTTGCGCCCATGATCACGCCGATGGCTTCCGTCAGCGTCAGCAGATTTGCATTGGTAAAACTGACTACCATCAGGCTGGTTGCAGATGATGACTGGATAATGGCCGTTATCGAAAAGCCAGTGAATGCTGCAAAAAAACGGTTCGATGTTGTCGTGGAGAGAATGGAGCGCATGCGATTGCCAGTCAGTTCCATCAGCGCATCGCTCATCACTTTCATGCCATACAGGAACAGGCCGAGTGCACCTAACAAGCTCAGAATATCAGTGAAACCATAATCCATGTGTCAATGATCCTGCAGGTTATATTCTGAGTGTTTCAATTCCAAATCTCCGGCTTACTTATGCGGAATATATCCGGTGTCCTCTAACATTGGCAGCATGTCTGAATCAATTACTTCCTGATCCTGGATGATGTTATGCCAGCAGGCAGCAAGTAACAATAATAGTCGCTACAAGCTGCGATTTATGCAGTACCGGCAATCGTAAAATTGAGAAGTACACGGATTCCAGTCTCCCTAAGCACAATTCTTCATGCGCGAACGTCAACAGGTATACTGACCTTAGAGGCATACTTTAAAGTTGTTATTGATCAATTAATATGAGCATTTGCCTGGTTTGCTGGCGTGATAATGTTTCTCCGGAAATTGCAAAATAGCTCTATCTAACGTAATCTTGCGCCCCTGTTAATCGCCGCGATTAGCGGGGTACTAGTAACTGGGATCTGGATACTAGGATCTTTTCCGGAGAGGTGTCCGAGTGGTTGAAGGAGCACGCCTGGAAAGTGTGTATACGCTAACCCGTATCGAGGGTTCGAATCCCTCTCTCTCCGCCACACATAAACAAGCCCCTTTCCGGGGCTTTTTTATATACCTTCAGGCATAAAGCTTGTCGAGAATAGCTTTCGCACCCTTGCCAAGTAGCTCATCAGACAGCTCAGTCCCGAGCTTCTCGGCGTCCTCTTTGCTACCTCGTATCTCACCGCTGATGATATTGCTGCCATCCGGTTCGCCGACCAGGGCGCGCAGGTGAAGCTCGTCGCCGTCGATAGTCGCATGGCAGGCGATTGGTACCTGGCAACCGCCGTTCAGCCCCAGGTTAAGCGCACGTTCGGCGAGTACCCGGTCACGTGTGGTCGGGTGATCCAGTACAGAAATCAGCGCCAGGGTCTCGTCATCACCTTCGCGTGCTTCCAGGCCGATGGCGCCCTGGCCAACGGCGGGCAGGATCAGCTCGGATGAAATGCTCTGTTTGATGCGATCGGCCATTTCGAGACGAATCAGGCCGGCACAGGCGAGTATGATGGCATCGTACTTGCCGTCGTCGAGTTTCGACAGGCGCGTGTTCACATTGCCACGCAGGTCTTCGATCTGCAGGTCGGGTCGTTTGTGCAGCAGCTGGCAACGTCTTCTCAGGCTGCTGGTGCCGACGATCGCGCCATTCGGCAGCTGGTCGAGTGAATCGTACTTGTTGGATACGAACGCATCGCAGGGTTCTTCCCGCTCGAGGATGGTGGACAGGTACAGGCCCTCGGGGAACTCCATGGGTACGTCTTTAATAGAATGGGCGGCAATATCGGCGCGTCCTTCGAGCATGCCCTGTTCCAGCTCTTTCACGAACAGGCCCTTGCCGCCGATTTTCGCCAGCGGCGTATCGAGGATTTTGTCGCCCTGGGTGGACATGGTCACAAGTTCAATTTCAAGACCTGGATGAGCCTGCAGCAGGCGTGCCTTGACGTGTTCGGCCTGCCACAGGGCAAGCGGGCTTTTACGGGTTGCGATGCGCAATAACTGTTTCATGGGACGGGGATTATACCTGACACCTGCATGACAATGTTTAATCATGCGCTCTCAAATAGCTTAAATCCGGCGGTATCAGTATAATGCGCGCTCCATGGTGACCTGTTCCGGTTCCCTCGCGACGAATAACTGTGAACCCCGCCAGGCCCGGAAGGGAGCAACGGTAACAGTGACTTCGGGTGCCGGGGTGTAGCTGGGGCGGGTCGCCACCCCTTTTTCCAGGGGCGAGGGATGAGTGGGCAGGGGCGAGGTAAAACGAAGTCACCTGACCACTTCCTTGCCACTCTTCACTCGCCACTCGCCACTTCTCAAGTTACAATGAAAGGCTTTACAGCAGGTGAATAAGTATCGATGAGCTATGAAGTTCTAGCCCGCAAATGGCGGCCGGGTAATTTCGAGGAGCTGGTTGGGCAGGAGCATGTCCAGCGTGCGCTGGTTAATGGCCTCGAGGAGGATCGCCTGCACCATGCCTATTTGTTTACCGGTACACGCGGTGTCGGCAAGACGACCATCGCCCGAATCTTTTCCAAGTCCTTGAATTGTGAGACCGGTGTTACTTCAAAACCCTGCGGCAAGTGCTCGGCCTGCCAGGAAATTGCCGAGGGGCGTTTTGTTGACCTGATCGAAGTCGATGCAGCGTCACGCACCGGTGTCGATGATACGCGCGAGCTGCTGGAAAACGTGCAGTACGCGCCCAGCCGCGGCCGCTACAAGGTGTACCTGATCGACGAGGTGCACATGTTCTCGAAGCACAGTTTCAATGCACTGCTGAAAACTCTGGAAGAGCCACCGCCGCATGTAAAATTCCTGCTTGCAACAACCGATCCGCAGAAGCTGCCGGTAACGATTCTGTCGCGTTGTTTGCAGTTCAACCTGAAGCGGTTGCCTGTCAGCCTTATCGTTGCGCATCTGCAGCACATTCTCGACGCGGAAAAAGTTGAATACGATTTGATTGCGTTGCAGCTGCTGGCTGAGGGGGCGGATGGCAGTATGCGTGATGGCCTGAGCCTGCTCGACCAGGCGCTGGCTTTTGGTGCCGGCGCGGTCAGGGAGCAGGAGGTTCGCGACATGCTGGGCACGGTGTCGCGTGACCGGGTGCTCAAAATTCTGCGGGCACTAATGAACCGTGATGCCAGGGCTGTATTGCAGGAAGTGGCTGCGCTTGCGGAATTTACCCCCGACTATGAAAGTGTACTGGCAGAGTTATTAAGCTTGCTGCATCACATGATGCTGGCGAAAACAGTGCCGGAGGCACTGGATGAATATATCAGTGATCGCGAAGCGCTGCTGGAACTGAGTAATCAAATCAGTGGCGAAGATTTGCAGCTGTTTTACCAGATTGGTTTAATCGGGCGGCGTGACCTGCCGCTGGCGCCGAGTGACCGCGGTGGCTTTGAAATGGTGCTGTTGCGTATGCTTGCGTTCAGGCCGGCACAGGCCGGTGCGCAGGTGGCCACGACTGGCGGCGCCGATAAGGTTTCATACCAGCAAGCCACGACTCAGGCCACGACCCGGGCTGCAGCTCCGAAACAGGCAGTCAGGGAACCTGCGCCACCGCCGCAACAGAAGCCAGCGGAAAAAGCCCCGGCCAAATCGAAAATCAGCAGCGGTGTCGGTACCCAGGACTGGCGGCAGATTCTGGAAGGCCTTGCAGTCAGCGGCATGGTAAGACAGCTCGCTGCCAACTGCCTGTTGCTGAAACAGGACGGCAATACCATTCGGCTTGGTCTTGATGATGGTCACAAGGCGCTGCGTACCCCAAAAGCAGAAAAAAGACTACAGCAGGCACTGGGTGAATATTTCGATGCAAATATTCATCTCGAGATCGATACCTGCACGGACAATAATTTTGAAACGCCAGCACAGGCCGAGGTGCGCGAAAAGGATCAGCGCCAGCTACAGGCTGAAAAGTCGATCGAGGAAGACGGTTTTGTGCAGGCTATGAAAGAAACTTTCAATGCAGAGGTCATTCCGGGTTCGGTGAGGCCGGCTGCCGAAGATAATTAACAAGAGGTGAAGTTATGAAAGGTGCAATGGGCAACCTGATGAAACAGGCTCAAAAGATGCAGGAAGACATGCAGAAAGCGCAGGAAGAAGTTGCAAACCTGGAAGTCGAAGGCCAGGCTGGTGGCGGCATGGTAAAAGTGGTCATGAACGGCCGCCACGAACTCCGCAAGGTAACACTGGATGACAGCCTGATGCAGGACGACAAGGAAATGATCGAAGACCTGCTGGCCGCTGCAGTGAATGACGCCGTGCGACGTGTAGAGCAACAGACCCAGGAAAAGATGGCGGGAGTAACCGCAGGACTGAATTTGCCGGGTGGCATGAAGTTGCCGTTTTAAGTCCACAGATGAACGCAGATAAACACGGATA
>CALLCZ010000007.1 GCA_937998645.1 uncultured Gammaproteobacteria bacterium | reverse complement strand
GGACGGCGAGTCAGGACGGCCCGTAGGCAAAGACGAATGCCTCGGGGACCCGAAGGGCAAACGTTTCGGGGCGGCGTTCTTTTGGTTACTTTTCTTACGCTGTTGTAAGAAAAGTAACTCGCCAGCAAGGCGAAACCAAATCTGTCAGTTAGCGAAACCGTCAAGTAATCACAACCAGCAATTACTCTGATTTAGCGGCTTCCTCGATCACGCTCACCTTCTGAATAAGGATTTCTTCCATGGGTACATCCTTAGAGAATGGGCCGTTGGCGCCGGTTTTTACTTTCGCGATGCGGTCCATGACGTCCATGCCATCGACAACTGTTGCGAATACGCAATAACCCCAGCCACGAGACGATTTGCTGGTGTGGTCAAGAAAGGCGTTATCGACTGTGTTGACGAAGAACTGGTTGGTGGCCGAGTGCGGATCACCGGTTCTGGCCATGGCAATGGTGCCTCGCTTGTTCTTCAGGCCATTATCGGCTTCGTTCTTGATGGGCGCAAAGGTTTCAACTTTCTTGAAATCCGGTGTAAATCCGCCACCCTGGTTCATGAATCGTTTAATGACACGGTGAAATATAGTGCCGTCGTATTTCCCTTCGTTGACATAACGCAGGAAATTTTCCACGGTCTTTGGTGCTTTGTCGGGGTAGAGTTCGATAACAACGACGCCTTTGGTCGTTTCCATGCGCACCTTGGGATTGGATGCGAAAACATTGCTGTTGGCGGCAAGTAAAAGTGCGATAGCGCAAGCGGTAATCAGTTTTTTCATGTTGGCCTCGATATGTGATATGTGCGCAAATCTACTGCATATTGAAAACAGGGGCAAGGGAGGAGGGAAGAGGGGAGAGGGGCGAGGAAGATTACAGTTTCAGCCTGTTGCAGTCATATCTACCCGTTGATTACGGCCCTGCGAGACAGGTGTGACTTTTCGATACCCACTGAGCGCAGGAACAGGCGTACCAGTTCCTGGCTGAGTTCATGCAGGCTCACGTCTTCGAGCCGGTCTTGGGGTTGCAGGTGCTTCTGCAACAAGACCTCGCGCAGCATGCCCTGGAACATCAGGGCGGCGGTCAGGATGGTGACTTCCCTGTTGGGGGTGTCATACGGAAGCCGTTCATTGAGACTGAATTCAATGTAATCAGTAAAACTTTTCCAGCGGTTTTTGAAGAAATCGCTGGCAGCCGGATTCTTATCGAGCAAACTCTGCAACTCGATGCGTAAAAGATCCGGGTTATCGCTAATGCTTTTGATATACACCTGGGTCATACCGGTAAGCACGTCCTCAAAGCTGGTGCCGCTGTTGATTATGGTCTGGACATAGCTTTCACGCTGGGCAGACATTGCCTGCAGCACGGCGTCGTAAAGCATCTGCTTTGATTTGAAGTGACGGTATAGAATGGCGGGGCTGACATCGACTTTGCGTGCTATTTCATCAATAGAAACGCCGTGATAGCCCTTTTCAGAGAACAGGCGCTGAGCCGCTTTCAAAATGGAGTCCCTGCGCTCAGGACCTGGTAGACGTACGCTCACACAATATCTCCCAGGTCCTGAAAAATCCTTGGTACAGTGATCAGGCGGCTTTCTTGATCATGAAGGTGAACTTGCCTTCTTCTTCACCGCTGGATAGCAGTTCGTTACCGGTCTGCTTGCAGAAGGCTTCGAAATCTTTTACTGAACCCGGGTCGGTTGCAATAATTCTGAGGGTCTGGCCCGCTTCCATCGCAGAAATCGCCTTTTTGGCTCTCAGTATTGGTAATGGGCAGTTCAGGCCTGTTGCATCGAGTTCGCTATCAAAGTCGCTCATGGTAAAAACCTCTCAATTATAAATAATTATGTAAACGCTCACTAACAAAAGTGAACGTTCACTAACTTACGTTTTTTAATGCTTGAAGTCAAGCCGGAGTGAGGGCTTATTTTTCGCGGCTGGACCAGAACCCGGCGAGAATGGAACCGGAGAGATTGTGCCAGATGCTGAAGATTGCACCTGGTAGTGCAGCGGTTGCAGTAAAGTACTTGATTGCAAGAGCAACTGCAAGTCCGGAATTCTGCATACCGACCTCAATGGCCAGGGTGCGGCATTCTGCAGGGCTGTAGCCCAGCAGGCGGCTGGTGGAATATCCCAGAAACAGGCCGGTGCTGTTGTGCAGCATCACGGCAATGAGGACGGTCGCACCAATCTGGTGAACCTGTTGCGCATTCAGCGACACGATGATGGCAATGATGAAAACGATTGCGATGACAGAAAGTAATGGGAAGACGGGCCTGACGGGTTTAAGTATATTGCCGGCAACGTGGTTCAGCACAACACCTGCGCTTACCGGGATGATAACCATATAAAGAATGCTGAGCAGCATATCCAGTACAGGAACATCGATAGTTTTGCTCACCAGCTCGGCTGTCAGTGCCGGCGTCAGGATAACGGCCAGCAAGGTGGAGACGGCAGTCAGGGTAATCGATAGCGCGACATTGCCGCGTGCCAGGTAGCAGATAACATTTGAGGCAGTGCCTCCGGGACACGTACCCACCAGAATCATGCCTGCCGTTAAAACGGGATCGAGCCCCATGAGATCCGAGAGCACGACAGCTGTTAATGGCATGATGGTGTATTGCAGAGCGATTCCGGTGAAAATCAATCGCGGCATTTGCAGCACGTAACTGAAATCTGACAGGTGTAAGGTCAGCCCCATGCCGAACATGACAACGGACAGCAGAGGAACGATCCATGTTTCGTATGATCTGAACAGCTCCGGGTATTGCCAGGCCAGCAATGAAATGACGATGGCCCATAAGGGGAAAAGTTGTGTGAGCCTGCTCAACGCGGAATTCATGGCGGATCTAGCCCGCATATTGCATGAAGGATTTGGATTTTAGGGGTAAGCTGGCTAAGCAGGTTGGGCGATCGCCTGCGGATTCATAACCATAGCTATGGATCAAAGGGGATCGTTCAAGATGCGACTCCAGGTTGCTCATAAAACCAAATAGGACAAGCTGTAACAGATTGAAAGCCATTAAATTTGCTGTAACTTCTTGTAATATCATTTGCTATCGATCATTCCGCGTCCGCCTTCGTGCTATATGCGGGTTAGCTGCGCGGATATCTGGCCGTTTTCAATCACCAGCTTGACGGCTTGCAGGTGGTCGCCAACACAGGGCCCGGCAACGCAGTTACCGGTATCAATTTCAAATAATGCGTCATGCGTCGAGCACTGTATAAACATGTTGTCCATATCGAGAAACTGGTCTTGCTGCCAGTCAAGGTTGACGCCAGTGTGTGGGCAGCTGTTTATATAGGCATTGAAGTTCCCGTCCTTGTGTACGACGAACAGTGAAATTTCCTTGCGTCCGTATTTTATTTCAAAAGATTTTGAGCCGGGGTCGTTGATTTCATTCGTGTGACAGAGCGGGAAGATCAAGATAGTTCCTGTGTGGTCGTCCGGGCTTTAAGATAAGATACTTCGAAATTAAACGAAGCGTCAATATAACATAGTGATGCTTGTACAACAGGAACGCATCGTTGATGAATGAAAATATTATCTGGGTGATTTTTGGGCTGATCGTGGTCGCGGTTGTGGGGCTGTTCACGATCGGCGCACGTCTGATCCGTATGCAGGGGCAGACCGATTCCCAGTCCAGGCAATTCGAGAATATCAAGGACCAGCAGTCGCAATCACGTGAAGCTCAGCTAAAAAGTCTTGCCGAAATGCAGGCCAAACTGGAACAGCGTTTTGGCGATATGCAGCAGGGCATAGAGAAACGTCTCGGTGAGATGTCGCAAACCAGTATCGAACGACTTGCCAAGTCCAATGATCAGATCCAGGAAACCCTGCATAAGCGACTGACCGAAATCAGTGGCCAGGTTGAAACACGCTTGAATAAGGGCTTCGAAAAAACCAACGAGACTTTTACCGATGTGGTGAAACGCCTTGCCTTGATTGATGAAGCGCAGAAAAAAATTACCGAACTGTCATCCAGTGTCGTCAGTTTGCAGGAAGTGCTGAATGACAAACGCTCGCGTGGTGCATTTGGTGAAGCACAAATGATGTTGCAGGTGCGTAATGCCCTGCCTGAAAACGCTTTTGAGGAACAGTACCTGCTGTCCAATGGCACGCGTGTAGATTGCATGTTGTTCCTGCCCGAGCCAACGGGCAATCTCGCCATCGACGCCAAGTTCCCGCTGGATTCATATAAAACCATGATGAATCCCGATGTGCCAAAATCAGACCGCCTGAGTGCAGAAAAGCAGTTCAAGCAGGATATTAAAAAACATATCAATGATATTGCAGATAAATATATTCTCCCCGGAGAAACTTCAGATGGCGCATTGATGTTTATTCCAGCCGAGGCGGTGTTTGCAGAAATACATGCGCATCAGCCCGGACTGGTTGAAGAAGCGCAGCGCCGGCGAGTGTGGATGGTTTCGCCGACGACGATGATGGCGGTGTTGACCACGGCGCGCGCCGTGTTAAAAGATTCAGCGACCAGGAAACAGGTTCACTTGATCCAGGAGCACCTGGTCAGGTTGTCGACCGATTTCGATCGTTTCAGAAAGCGCATGGATAATTTGTCCAAGCACATTCAACAGGCCAACAAGGATGTTGAAGAAGTAAATACTTCAGCGCGCAAGATAAGCAGTCGCTTCGAGAAGATTGAGAAGGTTGAGCTGCAGGATGAAGAAGACGTCGAGAAGCTGGAGCAGTGATGCTTTATGTTAAAGGTTATGAATTAAAATTCAATTTCCCGAGCCATAGATTATGAGTGATCAATTTTCCCAGGCATCGAGGGCGCTTCTGGTGCTGGCGGCTGTCATTATTATAATCGCGGGCATGAAAGAAGCAGCGTCATTGCTGGTGCCGTTTCTGTTATCAATATTTATTGCAGTGATCAGTTTGCCGGCGATGAATAGCCTGGAGAGGAGTGGGCTGGGTGCAGGTCTGTCGCTCGTTATCGTTATTCTCGTGGTATTGACCGTCGGCTTTTTACTTTATTTATTGATTGGCTCATCAGTTAATGATTTCACCCGGGCTTTACCTGAATATCAGCAGAGGATCACTGAGCAGAAGACACAGTTGTTCAACTGGTTGGCGGGTTATGGAATTACAGTCCCGGCTTTTATTGCCGGTGATGTATTTGATCCTAATGCTGTAATGCGCTTGCTGTCAGCATTTTTCAGGAACTTTGGCTCGATTTTGGCAAACTCATTCCTGATATTCATCACCGTGATTTTTATCTTGCTCGAGGCAAAAAGTTTTTCTAAAAAGTTTGCACAGATATCAAACGATCAGTCAGAGTTTTTCAGCGAATTTTCCGGCAAGCTCAATAGTTACATGGGGATCAAGACATGGACCAGCGCGATTACCGGTGTGCTCGTGACATTGTGGCTATGGGTGTTGGGTGTCGACAATGCACAGCTCTGGGGTGTAATGGCGTTCTTTTTAAATTTTGTACCCAATATCGGTTCTATCATTGCGGCAGTTCCGGCGGTATTGCTGGCGCTGGTGCAACTGGGCACTGGTAGTGCCTTTATGGTAGCTGTTGGTTATCTTGTCATTAATACCGTTATTGGCAGCGTGCTTGAACCACGTTTCATGGGCAAGGGATTGGGGTTATCGACACTGGTGGTATTTCTTTCACTGGTGTTCTGGGGCTGGGTGCTTGGGCCGGTTGGCATGCTGCTGTCTGTTCCGCTGACCATCACGGTTAAACTGGCGCTGGACAGTAAAAAAGAAACGCGCTGGCTTGGCGTGTTACTGGGTCCTGCTTGAAGCAGGCGATTACACGGTTCAACCAGGGTGAGCCGGGTGACTGGGCTGCCGGGCTGTTCGTCTCATCCATGAGACTCACCCCTTCGGGGCTAACGCGATATTTTGTTCCTGACAAAATATTGCCCCTGAAATCCAGATTCTTCATACAATATGCGGGCAGGCAGAACAGGCTATAGGTCACCAGTTAAGACGGGCGCAATAAAATGACCGGGCAGCTGATCGAGTGCTGCTTGTGTGATCGCTTAATGAATAAAGATGAGGTCGATTAGGCTTGTTTAGAAATCGCCCATTTCGATAAATGAAATAGCTATTCCATCTTCGACAACACGCACGATGGCGGCATCTTTGAATGTATCCTCATTGTCTTTGAGCGGGTCAAGGTAATGCACGTTCACCAGTTCGCCGACAGGAAATGACTCTGCGGGTTTGACCTCGATAAACATACCGCCCTCACTGATATCGCGTGTATTCACGATCGTGTAGGGCTCATCGAGGAAAGTCAGCTCGACGCTAACCTTTATTTCCTTACGGGGGTGTCTGCGTTGATTTTTAGTCATCAGGGTATAGCCGTGTTGAAATTATTACTGTTATAGACAGGATAATAGACTGCTTTATGTAAAAAGACAGTGTTGCCGACAACAAATTATTTGACAATATTGTATGCAGTTTCAGTGGCTTAATGCTGTATTCAGGCATGAGGTGGCTTATGGTAGAGTGTTGCATCAATAGTCTGGAATGAATCAAACATGAAGCTGATTATCGTTCTCATATTTTTATGCCTGTCTTATTTGAGCATGGCTGCAGGTGCATCTGATATCGCTCGTGAAAAACGCCTTGCCGGCCAGGTTGTCGACAGCATTATCGATGGTGAAGCGGTATTTCTGAAAAGCGGCGAACACGAGTTTCTTTCAATTTATACTGAAGCGGATGAACCCGGAGGGGCTGTCATCATCATGCATGGCAGAGGCTTCCACCCCAACTGGGCGGATGTGGTATACCCGTTGCGTGTGGGCCTGGTAGATCAGGGCTGGAATACGCTGTCGCTGCAAATGCCGGTTTTGGGTAAAGAGGCCAAATTTTACGATTACCTGGAAATTATGGATGAAGCTCTGCCTCGAATCGAGGCGGGCATCGATTACCTGAAACAACAGGGTAATGAGAAAATTATTCTTATTGCACACAGTTGCAGTGTGCACATGACCATGGCCTGGGTGGATGCGGGCAGGATGCGCGATATCGATGCTTTTGTCGGTATCGGCATGGGTGCGGTTGATTATAAGCAGCCAATGAAAAGACCTTTCCCGCTGGAAAAATTCATCGTCCCCGTGCTTGATGTGTATGGTGAAGAAGAATATCCGGCAGTGATCAGGGGGGCACCTGAAAGGCTGGCGGCGATGCAGAAAGCGGGTAATCCGAAATCGAAACAGCTTACCGTCCCCGGGGCTAACCATTACTTCACAGACGAAGGTGATGCGCTGCTGGAAGTAGTAGGACCCTGGTTGCAGGGGCTTTAGCCCATATTATGATTTGGGGCTGGACATGAGTGAACAGGGAAAGCCGGAAAGTCAGCCCCGTCTGCTGGTTGAGCGGCGTTTCCTGCCATTCTTTATCACCCAGTTTCTGGGTGCATTCAACGATAATGTTTTCAAGAATGCGCTGATCATCCTGATTGCTTTCCAGGGTGCGCAGTTCAGTAGCGTAGACACCAATACCCTGACAAACCTGAGCGCAGGCCTGTTTATCCTGCCTTTCTTTCTGCTGTCGGCAACAGCGGGCCAGTTGATTGACAAGACAGAAAAATCGCTTTCAATGCGGCGCATCAAGATGCTCGAAATTTTCATTATGCTGTGCGCAGCCTGGGCATTCAGTGCGGGTGAACTCTACCTGTTGATTGCATTGCTTTTTTTAATGGGCGCGCAGTCGACCTTGTTCGGTCCGGCCAAGTACAGCTACATTCCACAACACCTGGATGACAATGAACTCATTGCAGGTAATGCACTGGTGCAGATGGGCACCTTTGTCGCCATACTGATTGGCACCATGACGGGCGGCCTGTTGATTGCACACGAAAATGGCCGCGTGCTGGTTTCAATTGTGCTGATTGTACTGGCGGTGCTTGGCTACGTGTCCAGCCTGGCAATACCCAGGACGCCGTCACCCTGCCCGGATCTGAAGATAAACTGGAATATCTTTACTGAAACAGGACGCAACATTGCCTTTTTATATAAAAACCGTACCGTGTTCCTGTCCGTTCTCGGGATTTCATGGTTCTGGTTTCTGGGTGCGACCTACCTGGTTCAGCTGCCAAATTACACCAGGCTCACGCTGGGGGGCAATGAGCAGGTGGTCACCTTGCTGCTCACCCTGTTCACCGTGGGCATCGGTTCCGGTTCATTATTATGTAACTGGCTGTCAGGACAGAAAGTTGAAATAGGCCTGGTGCCGTTCGGTTCGATTGGCCTGACCGTGTTTGGAATCGATTTGTTTCTGGCAAAACCGGCGCTGGATAATGCTGAGTTGATCGGGCTTGCCAGCTTCCTGCAACAGCCTGGCAGTATCAGGGTGATTGCAGATGTGGTGTTAATCGGTATATTTGGTGGCTTCTATATTGTGCCGTTATTTGCACTGGTGCAGCAACGCAGCGATGCTGAACACCTTTCGCGCGTTATCGCGGGTAATAATATCCTCAATGCACTGTTGATGGTGCTGTCAGCAATAATGGCCATCGTGTTGCTTGGTGCCGGCGTCACTATTGCACAGTTGTTTCTGATTGTTGCGGTATTAAACGCTGCAGTCGCGCTGTATATCTATACCCTTGTGCCTGAATTTCTCATGCGCTTCCTGGTGTGGATACTCATTCACTCGGTTTATCATGTGCGCAAGAAAGGGCTTGAGAATATACCGGACCATGGCCCGGCTGTGCTGGTGTGTAATCACGTGAGTTTTGTTGATGTGATGATCATTGCGGGGTGTATTAGAAGACCGGTGCGATTTGTTATGTACTACAAGCTTTATAACCTGCCGTTGCTGAAATTTATTTCCCGAACCGCGCGTGCCATACCAATTGCAGGCGCGTTCGAGAACAGGAAATTGATGGAAAAAGCATTTGATGAAGTTAACAGGGCTTTGCAGGATGGCGATATCGTCTGTATTTTTCCGGAAGGCAGGATAACAGCCGATGGTGCAATGCAAGATTTCAAATCGGGGGTAGAGCGCATACTTGAGCGCACGCCGGTACCGGTAATCTCGATGTGCCTCTATGGGTTGTGGGGAAGCGCATTCAGTCGCCACAAGGGGTTTATTCTGTGGCGAATCATTAACGGTATTCGATCCAGAATTGACCTGACGGTTTCAGAACCGGAGCAGCCACAAGACGTAACAGCCCGATCCCTGCAGGCGCGGGTTGCTGATATGTGTGCCGCATCAGCCAGGGAGCGTGGTTACTAGGCCGTTTTTTCTTAGCAGGCCAGCATAACCCTTCGACAGGCTCAGGGCGATGGTTCTACAAGCTCACCATGAACGGTTTATATTGATGCCTGCATAAGGCGCTAGCCTTTGCCGGCGACGTTTGGCCATTAAACAGCCTGCCTGTGTTCGATGTCGGTGGGGAATTTTCGGGCGACACCACTGCCTATCGGTGCTTTTGATACCGCAGCGGGGATGGTATGAATCAGGCGGGGGTCCAGCGGTTTTGGAATCATGTAATCACGCCCGAACACCACGGTGTCCATGTTGTAGGCAAGTGAGAGATCGTGCTGGGTGATACAGGGCTGGGTGATCTGGGTGCCGGTTTCCGCCTGTTTTTGTCCGGCATGATAACCGGGAGCCTGTTGTTTATATCGTGATGACATCCTGTTACCTGTCTTCAGGGCAGGCTTTGTATATTAATAAAAACTGATATTCTGGCATTTCATGACATTAGCCTGCGGAATTATTTCAATCGCAGATGGATGACGGATGCGCATGTAGTGCTTGACCGTTCTTTCCTGGAGAAATTTCTTTTTTGCCTGTTCAGGGCTGTTGGGGTGCAGCCAACCCCTTGCTGTCAGGTATTTTCCACGCAGGGAAAGCAGTTCTGACGAGTCGAAATTGGCCAGATCCTCACTGCGCACTCCCAGCATCAGTTCTGACATAAAAAACCAGATGCCCTCTCGCGTCTGGCTGATATGCTCGACTTTGCCAGTAACCAGGTGAAAACCCGAGCTTTCGGCATCGAGGTCGGCGGCTTTAGTAATGATCTGCTCAGGGTCTGACCATATCCCGGCGCCCTGGCATCGTGCGGATGTTTCCTGTCTGGTGTAACACTCGGTGTAAGCCAGATTGGGCGGATGTGCTATCGCTGCTGCCATGCCCTGCAGCAGCAGTTGGGCCTGCAGGTTGTCGCCATCGGGAGTAAACAGGTGGGCCAGTGTGCGCTTGTATCGGTCATGACGGTCAGCGCCATAGACCAGTCCAACGCGATTATCGTGCGATGCAATGGCCGCCTTCAGGGCATCTCTTGCTTCCGCGGCAAAGGCCTGGCCGGGCATGTCATTACGTGCGAGTTCCGGGGCATTGATACCGATCAGGCGTACTTTTCGACCGTCTTCGAGATGAAGGGTATCGCCATCGTGCACGTACCTGACCCGGGCTGTTTCATCCAGTTGACTGGCAGGACAGGCTGTTTCAGCATGTGCTGATGCTGGAAAGATAGAAGCGAGGCATAAAAAAAGGCGCCAGTAAGCGCCTTTTTTCCGGTTCTGCATGTGTCGCTGATCGATCAGGACTTACCGCCGCCAAAGCGTTTGCGGAACTTGTCGATCTGGCCGGCAGAATCAAGAATTTTCTGTTTTCCGGTATAAAACGGGTGACATTGTGAGCACACCTCGACCTGTAGCTCGTCTTTACCGAGGGTAGAGCGTGTCTGGAAGCTGTTGCCACAGCTGCATGTTACGCTGACGTCTTTGTATTCCGGGTGGATATCCGATCTCATCTTCGTTTCCTCCCTGTACAACAGGGAAACATCTCAAAAAGGCGGGCTATTCTACCTGCAAGCCCGGTAACTGGCAAGCAGCGGTTTTGCGGCCAAAATGCTGATATCGGGGCGAAAACTATTTGTTTTTGCTACATATAGCTATATGCAAAATATGACCTCAGAAAGGAACATGCTTTCATGAAATCGACCATTATTTCTATGATCATCGTGTTGTGTGTACTGGCAATCATTCCGATGTTTCTTCTTGGTGACAATAGCGTACTTGCAAGATTTGGCCTGGATGTTTTCAGTGGTTCCGATGAGCATGCAAAAGTTCCAAAAAATCTCACCAGTGTTACGACGGATGAAAAAGTTCAGGTATATAAATGGCGCGATCAGTATGGCGTCATGCAGTTCACCAATACACCCCCGCCACAAACCCAACAGGCTGAGCTGGTCGTGCTGACGCCTGATACAAATATCGTCAAGGCGGTCGAGGTGCCGGAAGAGGAGCCGGAACAGAAGCGTAGCAGACCTGCTGTGATGATGACGGGTAATCCCTATACCCCCGGGGGGATGAAGGACCTGCTTGATACCACGTCTTCACTGGCAACGGATATGAATCAGAAACAAATAGATCAACAGCAGTTGATGGACCAGATCATGGGCAAGTCGAAATAATGAAAGCATTATTTTTGCCGCGAACTTACTATTTTATTTCTTACTAACCAGGAAACTTTCCAGTACATCATTCAGAAAATCAAAACCACGAGGACTGGTATTGAGCCCTGTTTCTGATATCACCAGCAAATCCGGGTCGATGTTTTCACAGGCTTCGAGTAATCGCTGTTTGTTGATTCCGGTACGTTGCTCAAACAGTTCGTAGGTAAATCCATGGCGCAGGCGTAGTGCGTTCAATAAAAACTCAAACAGGATATCCGACTGGTCGAGTTCGCTGGTGCCCGAGCATGGATTTTCCCGGGCTGCGTGTTTTATGTAGGCGGCTGGCTGCCGTTGCTTCCAGCGGCGCTGAATTGACGGTTTGTTAATATCGGTTAATTTTCCATGGGCGCCGGCACCAATGCCAATATAGTCTCCGAATGTCCAGTAGTTGATGTTGTGTAGACACTGTTTGCCGGCTTGAGCGAATGCCGATACTTCGTATTGAAGGTAATCGTGTTTATTGAGTGTATCGTGACAATGCTGCTGCATGTCCCAGATAAAGTCTGTTGCAGGTAATACGGGTGTGTGTTTATGGAAATACGTGTTGGATTCGATAGTTAACTGATAATGAGAAACATGAGACGGTTGAAGTTTGCAGGCTAATTCAACATCCTCGATCGCTTCAGCCACGCTTTGCGCAGGCAGGCCAAACATCAGGTCAAGATTGATATTTTCAAAGCCGGCAGCATATGCTGATTCAATGGCCATGATTGCTTGCTTGCTGTCATGTATTCGGCCAAGCCTTTGCAGCTTGTCATCATTGAAGCTTTGAATGCCAATGGACAGTCGATTGACGCCGGCTGATCGGTAATCCGAAAATTTTTGCTGCTCGAAAGTGCCGGGGTTGGCCTCAAGGGTGATTTCTATATCCGTTGATAATAACGCTTTGTTTCTGACATCTTCAATAATGTTATTGATAGATTCGGCGGAAAACAGGCTGGGCGTACCTCCGCCGAAGAAGATGCTTTTGATCTCTCGATGCTGGTTTATGGCAAGCTCCTGATCGAGATCAGACATTAATGCGGCTATATATGCCGACTCATTGATCTCCTTGCCTGCTTCGTGCGAATTGAAGTCGCAATACGGACACTTGCGTACACACCAGGGAATGTGCACATACAGGCTTAATGGCGGCGTTTGCAAAAGTGTTTCTGGATTCATGAGAAGAAATAATGTGTTCTTCACCGCAGAGGCGCAGAGGCGCAGAGGGTTCGAGTGGTTTTTTGCTGCTCAATCAGGAGGCAGAACTTATTTCTTCTCGTTATTGCAAGTATGTCCGCATTAAATTTAAATCGAAGATATATCTGAATGTTTAAAACCATTTTAAATAATATTACTTGTTAAAAGTTTTGATAACACGAAAATACATAAAATAACTCTGCGTCTCAGCGCCTCTGCGGTAATGTAAAAATCTAATTATTTCAGTTGATCCAGTATGGCACTTCCTGTGCTTTTAAAAATTCTTCTGCCTTGTTGCCTTGCAGCAACGCAAATGTCGATAACATTCCGGCTTCAATACATGTTGGAGCAGCAACGCTGACGGTATGTGGCGGGTCTTCAACAGGCCAGCCTGTTTTAGGGTTCAATATATGACAGTAGCGCTTTCCGTCTTTTTCAAGAAAGCGGTGTTCATCGCCACTGGTTGCCAGTGCACCTTGCTTCAGCTTTATAACGCCAACGGGTGCTGATGGGTCGCTGCTTATCCTGCCAATGGTCCATCGTGTTCCATCTTTTCTCGATTGTGTAATAGTAATGTCACCGCCGAGATTTATTAGCGCGCTTGCCGGGGATATTTCGCGAACAAGTTGTGCGCATCGATCAACTGCATACTCTTTACCAAGACCACCCAGGTCAATTTCCATACCAGGCGCTAGTTCAAGCTCCGGGTTATTCCAGCTCACTTTATCCCAGCCGATTACTGCCAGCAGTTCATCGATTTGATGCTGTGATGGAATATTGTCGCTTTGATCGAAGCGCCATACTTTGCGTAGTACGCCCGAGCTTACGTCAAACATGCCATCGCTCATATGGAAAAGCTGGTCTGAAAAGTCGAGAAGGCGTGCTGTTTCAGCATCCACTTCGATGACTTCACCATTCGAGTTGTTGATCTTGAATGTGATATTGTCGTCACGGTAGCGTGAAAACTTTTTTTCGATACGCCATGCTTCTGCGGCAACCGCTTTTACAATTGTTTCTGCTTCATTACGGTCATTGGTTTCGATTATGACCTCACACGGGCTGGCCATGGCCTTGAATGTGCCGTGCCAGTTGTTCTGTTTCTGCTCAAGGTTTACTGATTGCATGAATACGGATTTATGACCTGTATCAGTAAGTATATATGGGTCGGTTTGTTGCAGGGCTTATTATCTGTGCTTGCAGAAAGATCTACAAACATTTGAGGGTAGATAGTTATTGTATAAAGGTGAAATAAAAAACGGGTGCCGATACTTTGTAAGGGCACCCGTCTATGCAGGATTTGAGGTCATTTGTCCTTGCTGCATGCTTAACGTTCCAGGTTATGATCTCGGCTGATGGCAATTACAGTAATGATCAATGCCATTGCGATAACCGCAGCTGAAATTGTGAATGCATCAATAATCATGATCTATACCTCTCTTATCGTGCGCAGGGAATTATATACGTAAGCACTGATAAGGCAAGGCAATTTGTCGGATTTTTTTATACTTTTTATTGTTTTAGATCAATATTTAACCAATATTATTTATAGTATTAAAATCAATAAGTTATGGTGTTGGTTCGGCGTATTTATGCTGATTTCTGGTGTGTTTACGCTAATTATTCAGCCAGGACGGTGGCGTTTTCAGGAGATATGCCCTCCCTGCTTTCGTTTCATCAAGTAAAGGATAAGCAGAATGGCAGGAATTCCCAGCATGGCGGTGTAGACAAAGAAAAATACATAGCCGTTGGCATCGACGACGTCGCCCGAAAATCCACCGATAAACTTCGCCGGCAGCAGCATCAGCGAGCTGAACAGGGCGTACTGGGTTGCCGTGTAGGCCTTGTTGGTCAGCCCGGAGAGGTAGGCAATAAAGGCCGAGCCTGCCATGCCGCCACTCAGGTTATCTGCACCAACGACTAATGCCAGCATCATGATGTCGGGCGGCAAAATCGCGATGCTTACAAATAGCAGGTTTGTCAGTATTACCAGAATAGCCCCGGCCAGGAGTACGGGCATCACCCCGAATCGTATCACCAGTGATCCGCCAAGCAATGCGCCGGCAATGGTGATAAACGGCCCTACCGTTTTCGTAACCACGCCAATATCAAGGTCACTGAAGCCAACATCGACATATAAAGGATTCGCCATCACGCCCATGGTAATGTCACTGATCCTGAACAGGCCGATAAATAACAGGATAACCAGTGCAAAGCGCCCGTTGCGAGTGAAGAATTCAGTGAACGGGCAGATCACCGCGCCGATAATCCAGGCATAAACATCGCGTACTGTCGCTGGTAAATGCGATGAGTTTTCCAGAAAGTGGATGACTTTTTCTTCCTGTTTCCAGGTTTCCCTGGAGACCAGATGTCCCGGTTCCGGAATGATCAGGGTGGTAATGATGCCTATGCTCATGCAAATCGCCATCACCGTATACGCTAACGGCCATGAATAATAATGTGCCAGCGTAAACGCACCGCCGCCGGCGAGTAACATCCCTATACGATAGCCGATCTGGTAGGTCGCAGCCATTGCGCCCTGATCTTCCATGGGCATGGCCTCTATTCGCCAGGCATCGATGGAAATGTCCTGTGTTGCGGATGAAAATGCAACAAGAAGCGCCGCATAGACGAGTAATTCAAGGTGATTTACCGGATTGCTTGAAGCCATCGCAAGCAGGCCACAAATGACACCGGTTTGCGCCATCAGCATCCAGCTCCGGCGTTGGCCGAAAATACGGCCGATGACAGGCAGGCGCAGGCGGTCGACCAGTGGTGACCAGATAAATTTCAGACCATACAGCAGCGCGACCCAGCTGACATGTCCAATCGTGCTTTTGTCGATACCTTCTCTGGCCAGCCAGGCCGACAGGGTGCCGAACACCAGCAGCAGTGGCAGACCTGCTGAAAAACCGAGAAACAGCATTGCCAGCACGCGAGGCTGGCGATATACAGTGACGGCATCTATCCAGCTTTTACGGGCAGCTGTCGGGTTCATTTCAGCACGTAGTCATAATCAATGATCAGGGGCGCATGATCAGAAAAGCGTTCATCCTTGTAAATGCTGGCAGAACTGACCAGCGGTGCCAGTTTAGGCGTAATGACCTGGTAGTCTATACGCCATCCTGTATTATTGGCCCAGGCCTGGCCCCGGTTTGACCACCATGTGTACTGGTGTTCTTGCTGGTTGACGACGCGGAAGGCATCAACATAGCCCATCTCACCGAACAGTGTGTCCATCCACGCCCGTTCTTCCGGCAGGAAGCCGGAGTTCTTCTGGTTGCTGCGCCAGTTCTTGATGTCAATTTTCTTGTGTGCAATATTCCAGTCGCCGCAAATAATAAACTCGCGGCGTTTACGCCGCAGGCTCTGCAGGTAGGGCATGAAGCGATCCATGAAGTCGAATTTCACAGCCTGGCGCTCTTCGCTGGATGAGCCCGAATGCATATACAGGGATATCACGCTGAGCTTGTCATATTGAAATTCGAGATAGCGGCCTTCGATGTCGATATCGTGCCAGCCAAGGCCCTCAATAATTTTTTTGGGTTTTACCTTGCTGTAGATCGCTACACCGCTGTAGCCTTTTTTTACTGCGTCGTGGTAATGGCAGAAGTAATCATCGGGCTTGAACTGCTCATGCGTTAACTGGTCTTCCTGGGCTTTTGTTTCCTGTATACAGACGATGTCTGCATTAATCTTCTTCAGCCATTCATAGAAACCTTTTTTAGCAGCAGCTCGAATGCCGTTGGTGTTTACCGAGATTACGCGCATGATTGTTTGATGATTTTAATTGAGGCGTTATGATACGCGTGCTATCTCAAGCTTGCTACCATAACCGGGAATAAATCGATGCAGGAAAACCTACAGAGCAACAAAAAGCGCTTCATCCAGCTGGCAATAGAGAGTGATGTGCTCAGGTTTGGTGAGTTTACCCTCAAATCCGGTCGCATCAGCCCGTATTTTTTTAATGCCGGGCTGTTCAACACCGGCGGGGCACTGGCAGAGCTCGGTTCCTGTTACGCACAGGTGATCGTTGATCAGGCGCTGGAGTTTGATGTGTTGTTCGGGCCTGCCTACAAAGGTATCCCGCTGGCGGCCGCCATCGCAGTTGCGCTTTCCACCGAACACGGCATCGACAAACCCTACGCGTTCAATCGCAAGGAGGCCAAGGACCATGGTGAAGGCGGCAGCATTGTCGGCGCCGATGTCCATGGCAAGGTGTTAATCGTTGATGATGTGATTACAGCGGGCACCGCAATCCGCGAAGCCGTCGATATCATATCTGCCGAGGGCGGCAAAACATCGTCAATATTGATCGCGCTTGATCGCCAGGAAAAAGGCCAGGGTGAATTGTCGGCCATACAGGAGGTTCAGCAGGATTTTGACGTGTCCGTGCACAGCATCATTACCATGGCTGACCTGATTGCGTATATTGAAACAGATGAAAATTACAACCAGTATCTGGGTGCGATGCGTGCGTACCGGGATGAATATGGGATATAACCGCAGAGGCGCGGAGACGCAGAGAAAATATTGTTAGTGTCATCTCGACCAAAGGGAGAGATCTCCCGGAATTCAGAGGATTTCTCCTCGCTGCGCTCGTCGAAATGACAGCATGTTGTTGACCAGTGTCACACTAAAAATAACTCTGCGTCTGCGCGCCTCTGCGGTAAAAATAATCATCCCACAATCAGTTTCAGGCCAATCAATAGCGTTACTGCTTCAAATGCACGCTTGATCACCTTGTTGCCCTTGATGATGGCCAGGTGCGCGCCCAGGTAGCCACCTATCACAGAGCCCAGCAGCAGTGCGGGTAGCCAGGGCCAGTATATTTCTCCCAGCAGGCCCAGGGTGAGCGCGCCGGTGCCGTTCCAGAACAGGCCAACCAGTACCAGCGTGTAGGCAACCGCGCGACTGTAGTCCATGCCAAACCAGCGAATCAGCCACAATGTCACGAACAGCCCCGTGCCGGAAGTCAGTGATCCGTTGAGTACGCCAATCAAAAACAGGGTGACGCCACCGATGATATAGCCCCGCCTGTCACGGTGAGCGGGCAGGTAATGCTGGCCGAGTAGAGGTGAAAAAATGGAATATAGACCCAGGCCCAGGGTCAAAATCCCCAGCGAGATCTGTGCCAGGCGGTCTGGTACCTGGAGAATGAAGCTGGCGCCCAGGATGACACCCGGGACTCCAGCAGCGATCATGAACAGGGCAAATTGCCGATCCAGACGGTTTTCGCGTAAGTGCCGGATCGTGGCGCCGATTCCGAGGGCGACGGATGCCAGCTTGTGGGTTGCCAGCGCAACACCGAAAGGTAGGCCCAGGAAAATGAGTACCGGTAGCTGGATCAGCCCGGCGCCACCGCCGGAAAGTGCAGAAAATGCATTGGCCAGCAGAGAAATGACAAAAATCAGGGCGTGATCAAGCATACACGCCTGCAAAATAGGCTGCTTTAGATTGAAATCGAGTTTCGGATTTTCTAATCATGCGGTTACTCGGTTTATGTAGCGGCCTGGTTATGGACCGGGGTGAATAAGTGCATTCTGCCATAGTGTGTCTATACTGAAGAGAAGAGCGAACCAGGTTTGCGAAGGCTTTGAATCAGATAGATATTGAGAGGTGGAAAGATGCGTGCCAGCAGGTTATTGATATTAATGATGTCTGCATTGTTTACACTCAGCGCACAGGCTGGCCTGTATCGATGGGTCGATGAATTTGGTGCCGTACATTATGGCGACAAGGTGCCTGCGAAGTATTTGAAACAGGAGCACCAGGAGTTGAATGAGCAGGGAGCGACAGTAAAAAAACATGATCGTGCGATGACGGCCGAGGAAAAGGCAGAAAAGAAAAGACTGGAAGCCGAACGCAAGCGTATGGAAAACGAAAAACGCGCACAGGCGTTACGTGATCGTGTGTTGACCGATACCTATACAACCGAACGTGACTTGATCGCCGCCAAGGACGCAAGACTTGATGCAATCGATTCCCAGCTGCAGCTCTCAAAAGAACTTATCAAAAATACAGAGGAGAAGGTTTTAAAGACCACGCAGCTGATCGAGACGCTGAAGGCATCCGGCAAGATGGTGCCGGAATCAACTTACGCCAAGCTTGAGCGTGAGAAATTAGCGCTGGCAACGCAAAAGGGCGTGCAACAGGGGCACCAGATCAAACGCGAGGAAGTAATCGTACAGTTTGATGGTTATATCGAACGATTTCGCGAGCTCATGGCCGAGAAGCAGAAAAAACGCGAAGCTTACGAGAAGCGTAAAGCAGCAAGAAATAGAGCAGCGAGCGGCCTGACATCAATAGAAGAGTAGCTGGTTTAACAGCCTGTTATCTCGCAGAGGTGTTTGGGGCAAGAACTAAATAGACATTGTTGTTCTCTGCGGACCCTGCGCCTTTGCGAGAGAAAAAATAAATATAATCTCGCCAAGGCGCAAAGCACGCAAAGGTATTTGGAGTAAGAACAAACAAGAGCACGAAGTTCTCTGTGATCTCTGCGTCTTTGGACCCTGTCTTTGCAAAAAAAACATGTAGCCCCTGCGTTCTCTGCGCCTCTGCGAGA
>CALLCZ010000006.1 GCA_937998645.1 uncultured Gammaproteobacteria bacterium | reverse complement strand
ATGTTCACTTCATTGAACGTGCCAGGCTTATGAAAAACGCACCCTTTATTGTTAAGGTGATGAAAGGAAATATTTAACTCATTTCTATATGGCTTCAGTGAGATTTCGGCGTTGGGATATCCGGCGACAGTATATCTATTAATAACTCCTATTTGGTGGTGTTTATAATAGGTATACTGTCCCCGGATTTCTCCTAGGTATACTGTCCCCGGATTTCTCCAGTATCAGTTCAATGATTTGAAGAAATTAGGTGTTAATAGGTACAGGTCGCATATAGTATTTTTGCCAAGTGTCCTAGTCGATTCGTTCTTCTGGCATTTACAGCACCACCAGCTAGTACTTTTAGGGCTTTATTAGTCATGTTGGCGCCAACTTCCATATTACAAATCAAAGACCTGACCCCGTAAGCGCGTAAGCGTTTCAAGCAGCAAAGTAAAAACGCTTTGGGGCGAGCTGTTGGCTACAATCGGCGTGGTCGACCAAATGATCTACTATAGATTGGTTAAAATTAAATCACTCCGACCCCTTTAATCTTGCTTTAACCCTTTAATATCTGGGGTCTTACCATGTAAGCTATACGCTACTAAATGGGGAGGGGGTATGCTGAACATCATACTTGTGGTTATTGCTGCCAGCGTGCTGCTATTTATGTACCAGCCGCGCTTTACCAAAAGCAGATCCTGGCATGCAACACTCACACCCCTTTCATCAATAATAGGCAGCGGGTTTCTGATCATCGCCCCGTTGCTTGCAAGCGTGGTTGGTACCTATTCTCCTCTCGCAGTCACGGGTATTGTAGTGCTTGCCTATGCAATCGGTGGTGTCATTCGCTTCAATATTATTCATGCTGAACCTCTGATTCATGACAGGGAAGCCTACCCCGTCATATACAAAATAGATTTAATCGCCAATGTCGTGCTTTCATTCGCTTACGTGACAGCTGTTGCGTTCTATCTGTCACTACTATCGTCTTTTCTTCTAACCTATATAGGATTTGGGGATTCACCTGGGCTGGAACGAAGCCTGACATCTGTCATCATCGTTTTTATTGCTGCGGCTGGCTATATACGTGGACTGGGCGGACTCGAGAAGCTCGAAGCCTATTCAATGTCCCTGCAGTTGTCGATTGTTGTGGCACTGTTAGTCGGGGTGGTTTTATACGACTTTAACTTCCTGCTGTCTGATCAATCACTGGTCTTTGAAGTCAAGGACAGAGACTGGCTATCCAAGGCGTTTATTCTGGCCGGAATTCTTCTTGTCGTTCAGGGATTCGAGACATCACGTTTTCTGGGCGAAAAATATTCCGCTCAAATACGCGTAAAAACCATGCGCCAGGCTCAATTAATTTCGGGCATACTGTACATAGTGTCAGTTTTTGCACTGTTGCCAATTGTGCAACATCTGAATCTTGAGAATATCAAGATCGCGGAAATTGTTGCTGCAACCGGCCTGGCAGCAACCGTGCTGCCATTAATGCTGATAGTCGCCGCAATCATGAGCCAGTTCAGTGCTGCCGTTGCAGATACTGTGGGTGCAGGAGGTCTGGCGTGTGAGAGTTGTAAAGAAATATTGCCGACTAACAAGGCTTACCTGGTAGTGTCTATACTGGCAATCATACTGGTCTGGACTGCAGACCTGCTCGAAATCATCTCCTTCGCTTCACGTGCCTTTGCCCTGTATTACTTGTTGCAGTGTGTCGTTGCCATTATTGCAAGCCACAATCAATATGAACGTAAAGCCCATTTTCTGAACCTGGTGCGTTTTACCACGCTGGCAGGTATTCTGACATTTATCGTGATATTCGCCATGCCTGCCAAGTAGACATGGTAAGGGAGTTTTGTGCATTCATGTTGATACCTGGCCACTGTAAATTTTCGGTCATCAATTTATTTGCCCGGAATATCACCAATATTTTATTATCACGATGATATTGCTTGTAGATTATCTGTGTACTGGATATCACTAAAAACTAACAAGCCTGATCGAACGGCGAACCGTGCTAACAGAATGTGTTGGCAAGCTGTCTCACTTACGGAGAAAAGATATGAAGATCCTGGTGTGTGTTGACTTATCTGAATCCACGGAAATAATCGTGAACAAAGTCGAGGAACTTGCCAAATCGCTTTCAGCGCAGGTCTGGCTGTTACATAATGCAGAACCGGCACCAGACGTTGTTGAATTCAAAGCGGATCCGCTAGCGGCACGGGAGTCCCTTGCCAGGAAATTTCACATCGAGCATCGTCAGATCCAGGATCTGGCAGATCATATGCGCAAGGCGGGTATAGATACCACCGCCCTGCTTGTGCACAGCGCAACAGTAGAAGCGATTCTACAAGAGGCGTCGGATGTGGAGGCAGACTTGATTGTTGTGGGCTCACATGGACGCGGTGCGATGTATCAACTTCTTGTGGGTAGTGTCAGTGAAGGGATCCTGCATAAATCTACGCTCCCGGTCCTTGTTATCCCGACACATAAACGCAGCTGATCAATTAAAGAGGTCGGAGTAAATCATGGGGTCAGACTCGTTGATATATGATTTCAAGAAGCCTGACTCCATGGTTCACTAATTAATGAGTAAATCATGGGGTCATGGAGAAATCATGGGGTCAGACTCGTTGATATATGATTTCAAGAAGCCTGACTCCATGGTTCACTAATTAATGTAGCTTTTAATAGGTATACTGTCCCCAGATTTCCAAAGGTGTTATTACAAAAGATGAGTACAACGCGACACGAGATCGCATTCTGAGCGAGCATTAATGGTTAACGAATACCCGATAAAACGCGATGGAGGGATTTAATATTGACCAAGAGAGTTCAATAATTTAATAAAGAGACCAAAAGGACCAGAGTCGTTTGATTTCTACTAAGTGCTATATTTCAATCGACTGCGATAATGTTCATGGGACAAAACCAGCGGTTATTTCCAGCCGATCGCCCACCGATCAGAATCCTTCAGTTCACGCCAGTCGATTTCTGACACCTTGCGCGTTAGCACAGCCTCTATCTCACAGGTAGTGATCAACCCATCATCCGATTTGATGACGCTTGTAACGATGAAATGACGATGCCTGTTCACAGGTTGAATAGCAGTCCATTTAGAGTTGAGGAGTTTGTTGGGGTTGATTCGGTTCATGATCTGTCAAGGTTAGCATCAATTTCCTAACAGCTTATTAGGAATCAAGGGTCAGATTTCTTGATCTATTAACGATAGAAGGTATATAAGAGCACAATGTATACAATTGATTCAGGGCCTTTCACTCTTGCCTGCCACCCTCAAACCCAATCTCAGTCAATACGTGAAATCGATGTGGTGCTAGAGGAAGCAAAGAGTGGCAGTCTCATGTTGACCTTCTGTCTGGCGGGTGATATTTCAGGTTTGAGTATCCCTGAATCCCGTTCGCCCCGAAGAGCGGAAAATTTATGGCGGCATACCTGCTTCGAGGCTTTCGTGATGGAGGGAGAGGGGCCCGAATATCGAGAGTTCAATTTCTCGCCCTCGGGGGAATGGGCGGTTTATGATTTTCGTAATTATCGAAACGGTGGCGTGCTGGAGAATGATCTCGCTCCAGGAATCGTGGTGCACAAGACCATGGATCGACTGGAGTTGGGTGCTGAAATAGGTCAGGCTCTTCTTCCGCAGGGCCGTCCGCTGAGACTGGGGCTGTCTGCGGTCGTGGAGGATGCTGCTGGTATACTGTCTTACTGGGCATTGCGACACCCTCCGGGCAAGCCCGATTTCCATCACACTGATGCCTTTGCATTACAGCTTGGGAAACTCTGAATGCGCAACTTAAACAATCTAAACGGCGGAGAATGGCTATGAAGTTTGGCATCGATCGCCTGCTGCAGGAGCCGATGCTGCGCAAGTCCCTGAAGGACAGGCGTGTGGCTCTGCTGGCCCACCCGGCCTCTGTGACTGACGACCTCACTCACTCCATGGACGCCCTTGCACGCTTACCGGATATTCAGCTCTGTGCTGCCTTCGGCCCCCAACATGGTCTGCGCGGTGACAAGCAGGACAACATGATGGAGTCGCCGGATTTCAATGATCCTGAACTGGGTATCCCGGTATTCAGTCTGTATGGCGAAGTGCGCCGGCCGACGCCGGCCATGATGGACACCTTTGATGTGCTGCTGGTGGACCTGCAGGATCTGGGCTGCCGCATCTATACCTTCATTACGACCCTGCGCTATGTGCTGGAAGCAGCGGCGCAATACGGAAAACAGGTGGTGGTGCTGGATAGACCTAACCCGGCTGGACGACCGGTGGAGGGGCTGACATTGCGACCGGGCTGGGAGAGTTTCGTCGGTGCGGGTCCATTACCCATGCGTCACGGTCTCACCATGGGTGAGCTGGCCCGGTGGTTTGTTGATAGCCTGAATCTGGACATGGAATGCGACGTAGTGGCCATGGAGGATTGGGCGCCCGCTACCGGGCCGGGCTACGGTTGGCCCCTGAACGAGCGCAGCTGGATTAATCCCAGTCCCAATGCGCCCAATCTGTGGATGGCACGCTGCTATGCCGGCACCGTCATGCTGGAGGGCACGACCCTGTCTGAGGGGCGCGGCACCACCCGTCCCCTGGAGTTGTTCGGGGCACCGGATCTGGAACCCCGCAAGCTATTGACGGAGATGCAGAGCCTTGCGCCCCACTGGCTGCAGGGATGCCGACTGCGGGAGTGCTGGTTCGAGCCCACCTTCCACAAGCACGCTGGAAAGCTGTGCGCCGGCGTGCAGATTCATGTGGAGGATGGCGCCTATGATCATGGCAAGTTCCAACCCTGGCGGCTGATGGCCCTGGCCTTCAAAGCTTTGCGTCGACTGCGACAGGATTACGATCTCTGGCGAGACTTCCCTTACGAGTACGAAGTCGATCGTCTTGCCATCGACCTGATCAATGGCAGTGAACTCCTGCGCCAGTGGGTAGACGACCCGGAAGCCACACCGGATGACCTTGAAGCTATAGCCGGTGCGGATGAGGCAGCTTGGATGGCTGAGCAGGAAGCGGTGATGCTGTACCGGTGAGGTTAAAGCGGTCATACACCTTTTTCCAAACCCCCTCACCCCAGCCCTCTCCCTGAGGGAGAGGGTGCTAAGGAGTTCCGCGGATCCGGCGGATCCGGGTCGGACCAACACAACTTATTGAATAATAAAAACGATCGTTTAATAGAATATCGCTCAACAGGCTTAAAAGCCTCATTATAAGGACGAAATCACTGCTTTAAGGAGAAAGCATCATGCCACCCACCAGGCAATATTTGGGGTCATCAATACGTCACGCCCTATTTTGGTTGCCCTGGCCGTTTAGTATCATTCAGTGGCACGTTTCAGTTCTATTAGAACATGACGTTCGCCATGATGCATGACTTCGAAGGAACTGTGCGTTTGTCCCGGCCTGATTTTTACTTGCAGGAAGGCGGGGGTTTTTGCCTTGAAGAGAGTCTGTGTATCAGTGATCGATATCGCTTGCAGCAGTATAGGGTCACGGTTGCCGCGAAAGGTGGTGAGGAAACGCAACCATAGTTCACCGTGTTCACAGTAAAATCCCCAGTGGTGAACAGCTGCGCCGGGCATGGCCTGTCCATATATCCAGAAAGGTTCGCGGCGTTTGAAACTGATATCATAGGGCAGGGGGCCGACCGGGGTTGTTACTGCCTCTCCCTGCCAGGCGCCGCTAAGTCTATCGAAAAAGGTCTGGACATCGCTATCTTCATCGCAGTCAGACCATGCGGAAAACGATGCGACTTGCAATATTAGTACCAATGAAATAAGTGGGATCAGATCACAGTTTTCTCTAATATTAGAAACAATTGTGATCTGACCCCACTTGATTTTAGTCATCACCGTCCTCGCTCAATAGCCAGTCCATAACCAGATTCTGTAATTTCTGATACTCAGCATCGGTAGTCGAATAATTTTGCCATTCAGGATTCTGCCGCAAGACCTTTATGACTTTATCCCATTGCTCTGGGAGGGCATGCCCTACATCATTCGTTAGTTGTAATTTGCTCTGGGCTGCATGCCCGCGCTGTGTCAGGGTATGCAGCAAGTTGCGCTGTCTGAGGTACAACAGGCTGACGGTATTATCATCGACACATAACCACTTGTGTCCACGCCAGGCAGCTTTTAACTCTTGCTGATAGCGCCGTAGTGTTGCCCAGCCTGCACCCACTGCTGCGCCGAGCAATGTCGCTGCACCGAGACTCAGACCGCCAACCATCAGGTCAATACCCGCTCCGGCTGCAGCTCCCTTTAAAGCGGTAGCACCCGCGCTTAAGCCGAAGTCATGAAGCATGTGGGGTGAAAATATATCCAGTTGCCAGCGTCCATTGTGCACGGGTAATTTTTGCAGGTCGACATCTGTCTGGGTAAACGCAAATATTGTCAGTAGATCCCGCAAGGCCCGTTGCTCGGCACTGCGCACGAAGTCCTGCATCGATGCAATATCGGCATCGGTGATACCACTGCTGACGGCTACTTCTCGTCGATAACAGGCGACCTCGGTGAGCAATTGAAAGATGCGACGCACAGCGGCATGATTCAGGTTTTTCCAGACTTCCTGTCGATAATCAATCAGTGACTGCAGTTCATCGTAACGCGCTTCGAGCTGGCTTTGCAGTTTTTGGTAGAGTCGCTTCTCAGCCTCAAAATCAAAAGCAACTGTATCAAAGTTCAGCGCCGCGTGTAGATTGAACTGAGTCATCTGCTCGCGCCAGCGCGTCAGTGCTTCAGTGTTACCCGCTATAAAATTGAACACCGGAAGAATCGGTTTACCGGCCATGCTCAATATTTCGACTTCATCGCGATACTTGCCCAGTAGAGGTTCGCGCACATCGATGATATACAGCAGCACATCACTATTGATCGATTGCCGCAGCACCTTGATCTCCTGTTCGAAATCAGGGAAATCGTCTGCCTGCGCTATGAACGCGCGTAATAGATCTGCCGGCAATCTGGCTTCAACCGTTTTTGACAGTTCCTCGAGCGCCAGCAACAAAGCACTCGAATCTTCAAATCCGGGGGTGTCAAATAGATTTATTACTGCCACATCACCGGCAAAAATCGTCGACTTCTCTACGTAACGCGTGGTGCCGGCCGATTCATCGATGTTACCGAAGCCTTCGTCGCGCGTCAGTGTTCGGATCAGCGATGTTTTGCCGGTATTGGTGTGTCCAACCACCGCGATATGAATCGCTGGATCACCGCTCTTGCATCTCGTGCCCGGCATAGCCCTAAGTCACGCTCAGGCTGATAAGGTGATCAGCAGGAACATCACAGGCCTCGGCCAGGCGGTACCAGGCTGCCATTCGTTTGTCTGAAACAGGTTGATCTTCGTGTTTATGTAATAACACCAGCCAAGCTTGTGTGCAGCTCGACGTCAAACTGGCAATGGTTCGCTGTACGCCGCGATCGGGGAAGCGTGCAGATGATACCGCCACTGCGATTACCGGGCACTCATTACTCTGTAGATGTCGCAGAATGCGAGTCAGCGACTCACGATCAATTACCTCACCGAGATCATTCGCTGAACTTACAGACTCCGGTGGCCAGCTGATATTGTTACCGAGTTCTACCGCGACCCATTGAGTCTCAGTCGGAAGCGTATGAGCTACTGGTTTTATAGCCGGTGTCTCGGAAAGAGCGGGAGATGAAGTATCAGCATCCACGATCTGGCCGTGACTCGCCAGCGGCATCAATCGTTGGCGCAATCTGATGTAATAAGGGAGGTAAAAGTCGAGTACGAAAGCACGGCGGGCATTGGCACACATCAGTGCAGACCAGCCCCAAAGCATGATACGTGGTGCGATACCAAAACACAGCAATGCACCCAGCAGGAACTGCGCCCAATGGTTGCGATGCTCAACGGTTAATGCTGACACACCAGTCTGTAGCACCCCGATGCGTGTATCCTGAACCTGTTCTGCTGACGGCGTAGCAAAGCCCAATACTTCAAGTGGCGTACTTAAGATATCGGTCAGTTTCAGGAAGGCAGTGTCAGACAACAGCGTCGTACCCCAGACGAAGTCATACTGACGAACCATCAGCAGCAACACCAGAAAGACCAGGCCGGTGATCAAATAAAACAGCCATAGCTGATGTGTTATTTTGCTGAACTGCCACTTTCCTACAGCGCCGGAAAAATTACAGGCCAGCCATGCACGGTCTGCCTGTGTACTGCCAGCATTACCAGTACTGTTTTTGTTTTCAAGATGAGCAGGCAGCCAGCTGGTTAGCCTGGCCAGCATACCTGATGTCAAAGCTTCCATGTTAAGGCTGATGCCTGTCAGCCACAATATCATGGAAATAAAGTTGAAACCGAGCAGGACCAGCAACAACCAGTAGATGTTAATAGTATGACTGTCAGTGACTGCATAAACGATACCCAGCGCACCTAACGAAGCAGCCAGTATAAAAGCAACGGTTTTCACATAGCGCGACAGTCTGGCCGCTCGCCCCAGAACTGCAGATAAATCATGTTGTTCCACCAGACATTGCGTGCGTTTCCAGAGACGGTCTTCAAAATCATGATACATGGATAGATCAGGGGCTTCTTCCTCAGCATCGCAGGCAAGTGTTTGCTGCGTTTCCATGTAACGTATTTGCTCGATCAGTAAGCGCTTGTCGAAATTAGAGATTGTCACTGTATGATTATATAAGTTGGGACAGATCAATGTTGTGTCTAATATTAGCGGAAACTGACGGATTTGATTTATTGTTTAATGGTTAGTGTCTTGCCTTTCTGGGTAATCTCAAGATGTTTGAGGAAATTCATGCCTAATAATATTTCTTTCCCGGGCATGTTTGTAAGTATCGTGGCATTTAAATCGTAGAGTTTGATATCACCAATGCCAACACTGGCAATACGTGTACGATACGCTCTGGCGTTACCGTTTGCTGTTTTTACAACAATGCGCTGCTTTTTATTCAAACCGATGTCGTTGGCCAATGATTCAGGGACAGCGATCTGGGTTGCGCCGGTATCAAGTAAAAACACCACTTCATGATCATTGATTGTTCCACTCGTTACGTAATGGCCGAAAGCATTGCGTTGGAGCACGATTTCTTTTTGCAATCCATTTGCCAGGTGATATTCGTTAGTGACAATGTTTTGATTCGGGTTGATGCGCTTTGAAATTAAATAATCAAACCCGCCAGCAAGAATGAACATAAAGAGTATCCAGGCAACAACCATCATGGCCGTGCCCGCGCGTGAAGTAAAATCTCGCTGATCATCTTTATCTTGCATGATGTGATAATAGGGCAAATATTAGTTATTTAGTTCAATTTTTTAAACGCGGCTTTATTCGAAGGAAAGACACTGGATTATGAAATACATCCGTGTATTTCATCCTGACGGACCAGCGTTACGAATTACGTCCTGTAATTCACCTTTCAGGCCGACCTTCGGTCGTTCAAATTTGCTCCATGCAAATTTAGTCGGCTGTTCAAATCCGCTCCAGGCGGATTTAGTCCAGCCAAAAACATGCTGGGATGACGCGTAGGTGGGACAGCAGTGGGTGCTACCCTACAAAAAGGGGACGCTACCCTTTTAAATCTGGCTTCCGGTTCAAATCACTCCGGTATAGCGCAACCCGATCACGAACAGTACCACCATAAGAAATCCACGAAGTGCTTTATCCGGCAATAAACGACTGATCAACGGGCCGATGATGGAACCGGCGATGACGCCAATAAACATAAAGCCCAGCAGGGCATAATCGAGCTCTACCCCTATGCGCACATAGTTGGCGATGGATGTCAGAGAGTGAAGGGTAATCGCCAGTGCCGAGGTGCCGGCGATGATATGCATCGGCAGGCGCAAAACAATGTTCATGAACGGCACCAGCAGAAAGCCGCCGCCGACCCCTAATGCGGAGGATAGCACTGCAATGCCCATGCCTGTTAACAAGGGCAGCAGGGGGTGGAAGGAAAATGTTTGACCACTAAACTCGATGTCTATTTTTGACAGCGACAGACGTGAGTGGGCTACACCGATATCACAGGCTTCGCCCCCGCGTTTCATATGTTGTTCAAAGGCTTCCGCAGCGCGCTGGGTACAGCTGACTTCATCGGTCGCAGTGGGCTTGCGCAGCAGTTGCCAGAGGATTTGCCCGGCGATAATGAACACCAGTACGGCAAACACTGGTTTGAACAGGCTCATGTCTGCCAGCCAAACGGATGACAGGCTGCTGCCGATAATGGCGCCGATGATGCCGCCAATTCCGAGCAGGGTCGCCAGGCTGTTCACTACACGACACTGGCGCATATATAACGGTACGGCAATGAGCGGTGTGACCAGTGTCAATGCTTGTGCCATGGGTTTGACAAGGTTAGGCTGCTGCAGACCAAACACGCTGATTAACCCAACCGAGGCGAGAATCCCACCGGCGGCGCCTACGGTTGAATATACCAGACCAACCAGCAGCCCCCATGCGATCAGCAAATGTATGGATGCTGTTATGTCTGCGATATCAAAATACATATAATTATTGTATATGTAATAAAAATTGCAGGAAGCCTATATGCTGCCCATTGTTTCAATTTCCAGGGAAAAGGTGACGTTACCCTTTGATATGGTAAAAGGATAGCGTCCCCAGGATCCCGGTTATACTGCTCCCCATGATAATCCACATCGATATGGATTCGTTTTATGCCTCGGTCGAGGTGCGCGAGCATCCCGAGCTGGCCAGGCAGCCGGTGGCGGTTGGTGGCTCTGCCACCGGGCGTGGTGTGGTGGCGGCAGCCAATTACGAGGCGCGCAAGTTCGGGGTGCGCAGCGCCATGCCCATGACCATGGCGCTACGTCACTGCCCGCAGCTGGTGTGCCTGCCGGTGAATATGCCGCTGTACGTCGAAGTTTCGAAGCAGATTCATCAGATATTCAACCGCTATACCAGTGAAATCGAGCCACTGTCGCTGGACGAGGCGTTCCTCGATGTGCGCGCCAGCGAAAAGCTGTTTGGCTCGGCGACCAGCATCGCCCGCCAGATCAAGCAGGCTATTCAAAACGAGTGTGGCTTGATTGCCTCGGCCGGGGTGGCGCCGAACAAGTTTGTCGCCAAGATTGCGTCGGATATCGACAAGCCGGACGGTTACGTGGTGGTGGAGGCCGAGCACATGCAGGATTTTCTCGATCCCTTGCCGATCAGTCGCATCTGGGGTGTGGGCAAGGTCACCGAGGCGAAATTGCATCAGCTCGGTTTCAGAACGATTCATGATATTCGTGTTCAACCGGTCGAAAGCCTGGTGCAGCGTTTTGGCAAATGGGGCGAGCACATCCATCGCCTCGCCAACGGCCTGGATAAACGCGAGGTGGTGCCGGATGCGCGGGCGAAATCGATTTCGGCGGAAACCACTTTTGCCGAGGACATCAGCAACGAGGATGCACTGCTCGCCAACCTGATGCAGCTCACCGAGCAGGTTGCCGCGCGCTGCCGTCATCACGGCTTCGAGGGTAAAACGGTCAATCTCAAGATGCGTTACCACGATTTCAGAACCCTCACACGTTCGAAGACCCTGACGATGCCGACCAACCAGACGGAGCAGATCTGGCAAACGGCGAAACAGTTATTGCTGAAACAGTCGCGCACGCAACCGGATCCCGTTCGGCTGCTGGGTGTGGGGGTTTCGGGTTTTCGTGGCGAGACGGTGCAGCAGGGTGATCTGTTCGCTGAAAATGACGTGCTTAGCCCTGACGCCGGTGCTGCCAGTGAAAACCGGTATGTTGAACTGGACAGGATAAGCGATGAAATCAACCAGCGTTTCGGCAAGGCGAAGATACACCGTGGGCGGGCCAGGAACTAATGAAAAATGAATAATGAAAAGTTAACAATGTTCAATGAGCCTGGCACTTCGAAACTTCTGGATTTCGGTTAAAACCATGTCTGTAAGTGCAAAAACCCGAAAGTATCTATTGACGGGGCTGTTTTATATCATCATCTTTATTGTGATTTCACAAGGGGTAAGCTGGTGGAAATCCCGTGGTGCACAAACGGGAAACCTGTCCGGGTTCAATGTTGAATTGCTGGATGGTGCTCGCTTCGAAATCTCGGAATTTTCAGGAAAGCCCGTGTTGCTTCATTTTTGGGCAACCTGGTGTCCTGTTTGTGGTCTTCAGGAAGGCAGTGTGGAGTCGATTGCGCAAGACTATCCGGTAATCACTATAGCTTCGTGGTCCGAA
>CALLCZ010000005.1 GCA_937998645.1 uncultured Gammaproteobacteria bacterium | reverse complement strand
TGGCGCGGTGCAATCACCAGCAGCTCGGGCCTGTCCAGCTTCAACCAGCATTGCAGGATTTTTATTTCTTCATCGGCGTGTGTTGATGCAGCCACTATGTATTCACCGTTTACGCTCGGTTTCTCTATTAAGCGCGATGAGGGTGGTGAATACTTGAGATTGCCTATAAGTGAGACCTTGTTGCTGTCGGCGCCCAGTTTTATAAATGCGGCCCGGTCAGCTTCACTGCGTGCGTATATATGATCGGTGAGGAGCAATAGCTGACCAAGCACTTTACGGACCCACAGATAGGTTGACGTGGTTTTCGGCGACAGGCGGCCATTAATAATGACAACAGGTATTTTTCTGCTGTGGCATATGCTGAACAGGTTGGGCCACAGTTCCGTTTCCATAACATACAGTGCAGTTGGCTTGACCGTGGTGATAAACAACGTGACTGACAGCATCCAGTCAAACGGCAGGTAGGCGTGAAACAGATAAGGCTGTTGCTGCCTGGTAACAATTTCTGCACCGGTCGGTGTGTTGGTGGTGATGAGAAAATTCTGCTGCGGATTGCGCTGGTGCAATTCATGCAGCAATGGCAGTGCGGTATTGACTTCACCGACGGAAGCGCAATGCAGCCACAGGCAGTTTTGTGGAATGGCGCCGAGGCCCACACCCAGTCTCTGCTTTAAATAACGCAGCTGCTTGTGGCGAACCGCTTTCCAGCAGATGTAGCTGAAGGTCAGTGGAATCAGCAGAAAATTAAGCAGGCGGTATAAAAACATGGAGTTGACTGGTCGTTAATTTATACACGTAGGAGAGACTTTAGTCGCGAACGAATCTCGCGACAATCTTTTTTCGCGGTTAATTCCGCTCGTATGGTAGCTATTACCTGAAATCTGGAAGATTAAGGATGCCAGGATGCGCGCCGATATCAAAGCCTGAATATACATTTATTTACTCGCGCAAAGCCTGTCCTGAGTGAATCGAAGGAAAGCCAGGGCCGCAAAGAAAAAACAAGATGCTATTTCATATAAATCAAAACACATAAAAAACTTTGCGCTCTCTGCGCCTCTGCGAGAATAAAATAAGAGATGACTCCTGCATGTTAGCCTTGGAATTTCCTGCGCATCACATTGCAGAAATGCCATTAATAGATTGGCGGCTCGCCGCGTGGCCTGTATTTAAAGCGCTTGTGCACCCAACCATACTGTTCAGGGTTGGCGTACACCATGTCTTCAATGGCCTTGTTGATGCGCGCAGAGTCTTTCTCGATATCATTAGATGGAAAATCCTTCAGTGCCGGCAATATCACCAGCCTGTAGCCCCGGCCCCTGTCCAGCCTGACAGGATAGAACGGTACAACTTTCGCGCCGGTCATCTCTGCCATACGCGCGGTTGCCGTCAATGTCGATGCAATGCCGCCGAGGAACGGAGTGAACACGATATCCTGTTCGGAAAAATCCTGGTCCGGTGCAAACCAGGTGGCACGCCCCTTGCGCAGGCCGCGTATCAATGCACGCACATTTTTGTTCTCAATCAGCTCTTCACCATAAGTAGAGCGGTAATGCGCCATGAAGGCATTGAACATCGGGTTATGTGCTTTTTTATATACGCCGTTATACACACCTTTCAGGGTGGTCTGCAGTCCGATCAGCATGGCGCCGATTTCCAGCGTGGTGAAGTGCCCGGTGAGCAGTATCACGCCTTTACCTTTAGCCAGTGCATCGTCGAGGTGCTGCTTGCCTTCGACTTCGCAGATCGAACGCATGTAATCACGGTCGGCCCACCATGCCTGTGCGGTTTCGAACACCGATATGCCGAGGCTTTTGAAACTGGCAATATTCAATGCACGAATCTGCTCATCGCTGTAGCCGGGGTAGGCCTGGCGAATATTGATGCGGGCGACACGGCGCCGTGAGGGTACCAGGCGGTAAACCAGTAAACCGAGACCGGTGCCGATGGTCTGGGTCCATCTGATCGGCAGCATGGCCATCAATCGCAACAGGCCGAATGCCAGCCACATCGGCCAGTATTTTGGTGCCAGGTAGGCACGTACATTCAGCGGGATAACGTTGCTCATGTCTTTATTCTAGTCAAACTGGATTCCAGCCTTGCTGAAGTGGCAAGGGATGAAGGACAAGTGGCTAGGGGCAAGGGAAAAGTGGCAAGGCAGAACGGTCGTTGTCCTTGCGCCTTGTCCCTTATTCAGTCATGTAGGCCTGCATAACTGAAGCGTTGCAAGCACAAATTGCTGATAGCTATATTTCTTCTGTCACTCCCGCAGAGACAGGAATACAGCGTCTTTCCTTGCCACTCACCACTCTTCCCTCGCACCTTTTTAGTGCTAGTACTTGCGGGTCGGATCTGTACTGTTTTTTTCCAGCCATTCATTGATTTGCCACACATCCTCGCGTGTCAGCGAACCGGCAGCGCGCTGCAGTTGCAGCAGCACCAGCAGGTAGTCGTAGCGCGAACGTGCATAGTTGCGCTCGGCTTCATACTGGCGTCCCTGGACCAGCAGTACGTCAACGCTGGTACGTGTACCCGCCTCGAAACCGGCTTCAGTCGCTTCGACAGATGTCTTGGCCGAAACCAGCGCCTGGTAGAAAGCCTGCACCGATGATACCGATGCTTCTACACCCAGGTAGGCATCACGTAGCTGCTGTATCGTGGTGCGGATGGCCTGATCGACCTGTGCCTGCGCCGACCAGACTTCGGCATTGGCCTGGCGGGTGCGTGAATTGACACTGCCGCCCTGGTAAATCGGTATAGCCAGTTGCGCGCCGATGGTGTTGGCCGTGTTGTCAGCACCGCCGAAATCGGCGCTGAATGAGCTGCCGTCCGACGAGTCAAAGGTGTGCGCTGCCTGCAGGTTCAATATCGGGTAGTGGCCCGCTCGGCTGGCTTCGTAGTTTTCCTTGGCGGCGGTGTGTGCATACCTCGAGGCTTTGATGTTGAGGTTGCCCTCCAGCGCCTTGTCCTGCCACAGGCTGATGTCATTCGGTTCGGGCAGCAGCAAGGGGAATTTCTCAGCCAGCGGTACCAGCTCGTCAATCGGATCGCCAATGATGACGCGCAGGGCCTCGATGTTGTTGCGCAGCGTGTTCCTGGCCACGATTTCATTGGCGACGGCATTGTCGTAGGAAGCCTGGGATTCACGCACGTCGGTGATCGCGATCAGGCCGACATTGAAGCGTTCCTGGCTCTGTTCCAGCTGGCGGCCGATGGCTGCTTTCTCGGCCTTGGTAAAGGCCACGTTGTCCTGCGCACCGAGCACGTTGAAATAGGCCTGGGCGGTACGGATAATCAGGTCCTGCTTGGCCACTTCATAGCTGGCGGCGGCCTGCGCCACCAGCGCTTCACTCTGCTCCATCGCATCCCAGAATGCCTTGTTGAAAAGCACCTGGTTCAGGGTGAGGTCATAGCCTTTGGTGTCGAATGTATTGTCAAAGTCAGGGAATGCGGTGCTGTCTGATTCACGGTTGGTGTCGTTGTACTGGTAGAAACCACCGGCCGTGAGTTCGGGCAGCAGGTTGGCGCGGCTTTGCGGATAGAGTTCTTCTGCGGCCATGTAATCAGCCAGTGCCGCGCGTAGCGTGGCGTCATACTGCTCGGCACGTTCCAGTGCCTCCTTCAGGTCGAGTGCATGAATGCCCGAACTGAAGATGAGAGCGATCGCCCCAATGGAA
>CALLCZ010000004.1 GCA_937998645.1 uncultured Gammaproteobacteria bacterium | reverse complement strand
GGCGCAATGCCGGTATTCGCGCGTAAATATGATATGAGCTGCATTACCTGTCATGCCGCCTTTCCCAAGCTCAATGAATTTGGTGAACAGTTTGCCGCTGACAACATGCGCATGCCCAACTGGAAAGATACCACCATATCGGGCGGCGATGACATGCTCGCACTACCCGACACGGTGCCACTGGCGTTGAGGACGCAGGCCTATGTGCAGAAACGTGAGGCAACGACGATTACTGATCTCGAAACCGGCGAGGAAGTATCTGCTGATACCGATATTCAGGCGCCCTACCTGATCAAGCTGCTTTCCAGCGCGCCGCTGTCCGACCACATCACCTACTACTTTTATGCGATATTTGCCGAAAAAGGCGGCAACGGAGAAACCATCGTCGAAGACGCCTGGTTCAGGCACGATGATATATTCAGTACAAACATTGGTATGATGCTGGGCCAGTTCCAGGTCTCCGACCTGATGTTTGCTCGTGAAGTCAGGCTGACATTCCAGGATTACATGGTGTACCGCATGGCCGGCCTGACCTATGACCGGGGACTGGTGTTTGATTATGCAGCAGGGCCAGTTGACCTCGCCCTGGGCTGGGTCAACGGCAACGGCATTGAAGAAAACTTCACCATCAACAGTCCCGGCTACAAGCGCCCGGATCACCTGTTCGATAATGACAGCGGCAAGGCCGTATTCGGCCGCGTCGGCACCGATATTGCCGGCGTGGGCATAGGCCTGTTCGGTTATTCCGGCTCACAGAAAAATGCAACAGACCCGGCCGGGACCGTCAGTGGTGATCGTGACACCGACAAGATTTCCTACGGCATCGATTTGTCCGGTATGGTTGGCGGCAAAACCTACTGGTTTGCACAGCTGCTGCAGAACGAGTGGAACGAGTTCCTGCAGGAAGGTACCGATTATAAATGGTTCGGCGGTTTTGTCGGCGTTGACTATATACACAGCGACCGCTGGGCCTATTCACTGCTATACAATTACACCGATGCGAATGACTTCGAGAATACCGACACCATTTATGAAGGTATCGATATGAATTCACTGACGTTCACGGTCTCGTACTACTTCATGCGTAATATAAAAGGCGTTATCGAAGTCAATCTCGATCTGCTCGATGAGGTTGCCCAGACAGGAACATACTACACAGGTCACCTGACGGGTGAAAACTACGCACTGCTGGGTTTTGACGCGGCGTTCTAAGCGTTCAGTATATTGATCTGTTTCATAATAACCAACTGCAGATATGTCGATAAAAGTCCAGATTTTCGGTGCCGCTGAAGAAGTCACCGGCTCCTGTCATCTGGTGACCGTCGGCAACAAACGCATACTGCTCGATTGCGGCCTTATCCAGGGTCGGCGCAAGGACGAAGAACGCAACAAAGACCCCTTCCCGTTTGATCCGGCATCCATCGATGCCGTGGTATTGAGTCACGCCCATATCGACCACTCCGGTCGATTGCCGATGCTGGTAAAAGCGGGCTTCAGTGGCCCCATTTATACCCATCGCGCCAGTCGCGACCTTTGCCGCATCATGTTGAAGGACTCGGCCTTTCTCAATGAAAAGGATATCGAGTGGGAAAACCGCAAACGCCTGCGTAAAGGCCTGAAGCCGGTTGAAGCCTTATACACGGTCGAAGATGCCCGCCGGGCCATGGCCCGGTTCAAGGGCCTCGTTTACCAGAAAAAAGTCAGGATATTGCCTGATGTAACGCTGCGCCTGAATGATGCCGGCCATATCCTGGGCTCCTCTATCGTTGAATTATGGCTGGAAGATGAAGGCCAGGTACGCAAGCTGGTTTTCAGTGGTGACCTGGGTCGCCCTGGAATGCCCATCCTGCAGGACCCAGCTCTCATCCAGCAGGCCGACCTCGTCATTATGGAGAGCACCTACGGTGACCGCCTGCACCGTTCATGGGATGAAACGCTGACGGAAATAGAAAACATTGTGCACAATACGGCAAACAGCCGGGGCAATATCTTAATACCCGCATTTGCAGTCGGGCGTACACAGGAAATTCTGTACATGCTTGCCAGGTACTACGATGAATGGAAGCTGGAGCGCTGGCAGATTTTTCTCGATAGTCCACTCGCGATAGAAGCAACACAGGTATTTACCCGGCACAGTGACCTGTTCGATCAGGACATGGCGGATTTATGGCGGCAAAACAAGGCCCAGTCAATTTTGCCCGGCCTGCATATCTCCAGGACATCAAATCAGTCAATCGCGTTGAACCGGATCCATTCAGGCGCAATCATTATTGCCGGCAGCGGCATGTGCAGCGGCGGCAGGATCAAGCAGCACCTGAAGCACAATATCTGGCGGCGTGAATGTCATGTCATCATTTCAGGCTTCCAGGCACGCGGAACACTGGGACGCAGCCTGGTCGACGGGGCAAAATACATCCGCCTGTGGGGTGAGACAGTCCGTGTCGCAGCTGCTATCCACACCGTTGGCGGCCTGTCTGCGCATGCTGACCAGCCTGGCCTGAAAAACTGGTATGCAAACTTTGAAGGACGGCCACGCGTCGTGCTGGTACATGGCGAAACCACCGCACTTGAGACCCTGAGCAGCACCCTGAAAGATGATCTGGGTGCACCGGTCACAATTGCTAAATACGGGCAAGTACTGGATTTAATTGAACTGGAGTAGAATAAATACATGTAATATTACTTGACCAGAGTCAAAACAATACGACGCTGGTTAGTGTCTAATTAAAGTTGAAGACAACACAGGAGGCTTGGAATACATGAGAAAAACATGGGTAGTAGTAGCTGATAACAGCAGAGCACGAATCTTCACTGTAGAAACACCATCGTCACCTTTAATCGAAATTGATTCCATAGTTCATCCCGAAGGCCGTATGCACGACCGAGATATTACCAGCGACTTGCCAGGACGTGGCGCAGGTTCAGGCGGTTCACGGCATTCTTACGAGAATGAAACTGATGCAAAAGATTATGAGAATATGGGATTTGCAAAACGGATTGCCGGTTTCCTTGATAATTCACGTAAAGACGACAGGTGCAAGAATCTGGTTATTGTAGCCGCGCCGGGATTGCTTGGTAACTTACGCGGTGAGATGAATGATCAAACCCGGAAAATGATCACCCTGGAGCTCGCCAAGAATCTGTCGCATCTGAATGCGAACGATATACGCAGGCATATGCCGGAGTATCTGCCTAACAAATAAACTTATTTGAACCGCAGAGGCGCAGAGTACGCAGAGGGTTTAAAATTTATTTGTACTAGTCCAGACTTGAGCTGACAGTTTCTGTCAGATTTCGCATGATCTAAACCGGACTGGTTTAGTGGTTTGTTGTATTTTTCTCTCGCAAAGGCGCCAAGACCGCCAAGAACTTCTATGTTTATTTTGTTCTTACCCCAAACACCTTTGCGTGCTTTGCGCCTTTGCGAGAGTAAATATCGATGGATTTTTCTATATCGCCAATTCTGGCTTTACTGACAAAAGATCATAGCCTGGGTTTGAGTTAATGCGACACTGACTGTCAGATTGAATCCTGACTATTACAAATAATTTCTCTGCGTACTCTGCGGCTCTGCGGTAAGAAATCATACCTGAATCGCATCCACCACTGTTTCCAGCGCAATCTCGTGTTGCCGTTTTTCCTGTTGCAACTGCCATAGATGCGCATACAAACCGTCTTTCACCAGTAATTGCTGATGTGTACCCTGTTCCACGATAGCACCCTTGTCCAGCACAAGAATATTGTCAGCATCGATAATCGTTGACAACCGATGCGCAATCACCAGCGTGGTATGCTCCATTGCAACCTGTTTAAGTGATGACAGTATGGATTGCTCCGAGCGTGAATCCAGGGAAGAAGTCGCTTCGTCAAATACCAGAATACGCGGGTTTTTCAGGATGACACGAGCAATTGCAATGCGCTGTTTCTCACCGCCGGAAAGTTTCAAGCCGCGTTCGCCTACGATCGTTTCATATCCATCCGGCAGGCTTTGAATGAATTCATGAATATTTGCCACCCTGGCAGCACGTATAACATCATCCATAGTTGCATCATGATTGGCGTACTGAATATTGTGATAGATAGACTGGTTAAACAAAACCGTATCTT
>CALLCZ010000003.1 GCA_937998645.1 uncultured Gammaproteobacteria bacterium | reverse complement strand
GAAAACAGCGAACAAAAAACCGGTGAAAAATATCGAACTCTGGCAACGCCTGGATGCAGCCACTGATGCCCATGACATCAAATGGGTCTGGGTAAAAGGGCATTCGGGTGATGAAGGCAATGAGCGTGCCGATGAGCTGGCTAATATGGGCATCGATGAAATGCTGTTGAAGTGATGATAAAGCAGTGGCGAGGGACGAGGTTCGAGTGGCGAGGAAAAACAAAGCCGCTGGACTCCCGCCTTCGCGGGAGTGACGTTCTTACTAGCAACATCCCCCTACATCGTCATCCCTGCGAAGGCGGGGATCCAGTGTCTTAAATCAATTCGAGTCTAAAGCCTCTCCTATATTTTCTTAATCTTTAACCTCGCCACTCGGACCTCGTCCCTCGCCACTTCATTTCTTGACTCAAGGCGGTTTATAAAATAAAAAGGCACCATGTCACGCCAGATCGTACTCGATACAGAAACAACAGGCCTGGAGCCCAGCCAGGGTCACCGCATCATTGAAATCGGTTGTGTTGAATTGATCAACCGTCGTCTTACCGGCAACAACTACCATCAATACCTGCAGCCTGATCGTGAGATCGATGAAGGTGCGCTGCAGGTCCACGGCATCAGCAACGAGTTCCTCAAAGATAAACCGCGTTTCGGTGATGTGGTTGACGATCTGATGAGCTATCTCAAGGGTGCTGAACTTGTTATCCATAACGCACCTTTCGATGTTGGTTTCCTCAATCATGAATTAAAGCTTGTCGATAATGCCCGCGGTGTGATCGCGGATCATTGTGCGGTAACCGATACCCTGGTCATGGCCCGGAAGATGCATCCCGGGCAAAAGAATAACCTTGATGCCCTGTGCAAGCGCTACGACGTAAACAATACACAACGTGATCTGCACGGCGCCTTGCTCGATGCCGAGATTCTGTCAGAAGTTTATTTAAGAATGACGGGCGGGCAGGTGGGTCTTGCACTGGATAGCGGGCAAACCGCAGAGAAAGAAGATGGTTTTACCAGTCCCTCACGAATTTCGTCAGACCGCGCACCTCTGCGGGTTATCAGCGCCAGCACTGACGAGTTATCAGCTCACGCGGAGTTTCTGAAAAAAATGGGCGATGCGTGTTTGTGGAACTGAAGTGGCAAGGGACGAGGTTCGAGTGGCAAGGAAAAACCTCAAGCACTCCTTACCACTAACCACTTTTTATTGCCTTAGCAGTAGGCCGGGATAAGGCTTCGCCATTCCCGGCGACATACTAACCGCAGAGGCGCAGAGGTCGCAGAGTTGTTTTATTGTGTAGGAGCGGCTTTAGCCGCGATTTGCTCGCGCGGAACTACGGAATTCGCGGCTAAAGCCGCTCCTACAAAAAACCTGTAAATCCTCTGCGCCTCCGCGCCTCTGCGGTTAAATCGAATCCCTATCGATTGTGCTTCATGATTCTTTCCTTATCCCGCTTCCAGTCCCGTTCCTTGTCACTGGCGCGTTTGTCATGGCTCTTCTTGCCCTTGGCCAGGCCAATATCAATTTTCACCCGGCCATGTTTCCAGTACAGCGCTAACGGCACCAGGGTGTAGCCTTTGCGCTCGACCTGGCCGATCAGGCGGTCGATTTCTGTTCTGTGCATCAGCAGCTTGCGTGTGCGGGTCGGGTCTGTTTTTACATGCGTGGATGCGGTGCTGAGTGGACTGATGTGGCCGCCAAACCACCACAGCTCATTGTCCTTGGCCAGGATATAGCTTTCAGCCATCGAAATGCGGCCGGCGCGCAGGCTTTTGACTTCCCAGCCCATCAACGACAGCCCGGCCTCGAAATTCTCTTCGATGCTATAGTCGTGCCTGACCTTGCGGTTGGCGGCTATCTGATTGGAAGGGGTTTTCTTTTTCTTTGCCATGGCTAGCCCGCATTTCTTACCGGGATTTCGATTTCAGGTGTGCTCAGGAATGCTGCAGGTGCGCATGAAGCGAAATAGCGACATAATTGACGCACTGTGCTTGATTTCAATTGGGCCGAGACTTTATTAATCATGATATTACCGTATCAGGTAGCGTCCTGGTGCGAAATGCAGGCTAACGCTTACCGCTCATGCTCGAGCGGGTGCAAAGTATACCTGTTCGCTGTCATTATTCATAAGAAAGCACTATATAAAGCAGAACACACTATATTAAGTTGAGAAAAACGGTTTTTTTAAAGAAAATGACCTCAAAAAACGGATAATAATAATGACAGGCACACGTAAGTCGATTCACGGCCAGTGGTCAAGCAGGCTGGTCTTTATTCTCGCGGCAACCGGCTCAGCGGTCGGTCTGGGTAATATCTGGAAATTCCCCTACATCGCCGGTGAAAATGGCGGCGGCACCTTTGTGCTTGTTTACCTGTTTTGCATTGCCCTGATTGGCATCCCCATCATGATGGCTGAAACCATGATTGGGCGTCGCGGTCGTCAAAGCCCGATCAACACCATGGACGCGCTATCCAAAGAAGAAGGACGCAGTCACGGATGGGTCATGCTGGGCTGGATGGGTGTCGTTGCTGGTTTTCTGATTCTTTCCTACTACAGCGTCATCGCGGGCTGGGCTCTGTCCTATATCTTCAGAACCGGCAGCGGCGCCTTCATTGGCGTGACCACGGACGGCGTCAACCACATATTCAGTGAACTCGTGACCGACCCGGAAAGACTGCTGGCATGGCATACCATATTCATGGTGATGACCATGATTGTCGTCGCCCGCGGTGTCAAGCACGGGCTGGAAAAAGCGGTGCGTTTCCTGATGCCGGCCTTGCTGGCCCTGTTGCTGATGACCGTGGCCTACTCGATGACAACCGGGCATTTCATGGAGGGCGTTCGTTTTCTGTTTACGCCGGGAAAAATCACCGGGCAGGGCGTGCTGATAGCGATGGGGCATGCTTTCTTCACGCTCAGTCTGGGTATGGGTGCCATCATGGTCTATGGTTCTTACCTGCCCAGGCACACATCGATTACCCAGGCATCGATCATTATTGCCATCGCTGATACAGGCGTGGCCTTGCTGGCCGGGCTGGCGATATTTCCGATCGTCTTTGCCAATGGTCTCGAGCCGGGAGCAGGGCCGGGGCTGATTTTCAAAACGCTGCCCATCGCCTTTGGCCACATGGAAGCCGGCACCATGATAGGCACCGCTTTTTTCATATTACTGTCATTCGCTGCCTGGACTTCTGCGATATCACTGATTGAACCGGCCGTTGCATGGCTGGTAGAAAACCAGGGCATGAATCGCATATACGCTGCAGTCTGGATAGGTATCTTCACCTGGTTTCTGGGTATCGGCTCGGTGCTTTCATTCAACCTCTGGTCCGAATACACCTGGAGTGTGCCGTTCCTGTTCGAGGATAAAAACTTTTTCGATACGCTGGATTTTGTCACGGCTAACCTGATGCTGCCGCTGGGTGGTTTGTTTATCGCCATCTTTGCCGCATGGGTCATGCGTGAAAGCTCGACACGCGACGAACTGGATACCTACAACATTGTTTATAAAATTTGGCACTTCCTGGTCAAGTATATTACGCCGATTGCGGTTATCATTGTATTCCTCAATGTAATCGGCGTTATAAGCCTGTAAGCAGGACCACAATTTGTGTCACATATAAAACGCAGTGCGCTTGTGCATTATTCACCAGCAGAAATGTATTCGCTGGTTAATGATGTTGCCGCTTACCCGAAATTTTTGCCGTGGTGCAAGTCATCGAAGCTGATCAGTAAGTCTGACACTGAAATGATTGCCAGCGTGGAAATTTCCCGTGGCGCCTTAAAAAAGACCTTCACCACGAAAAACACCCTGCACAAGAACAAGAAAATCGAAATTGCCCTGGTGGATGGTCCCTTCAAAACCCTGCACGGTGCATGGTCGTTTCATAAGCTGAAACAGAATAATGCCTGTAAAATAGAACTCGATCTGAAATTTCAGTTTGACAGCGGCCTGATGTCGATTGCAGCACGACCGGTATTTACCCAGATCGCCAATTCACTGGTTGAGGCTTTCAGTAAAAGAGCGGTAAAGGTGTACGGTGAGCGCGGTTGATACAATAAACGTCGAAGTGGCTTATGCTTTGCCTGAAAAGCAGGTCATTCTTCCTGTTAACGTCGAACTCGGCACCACGATCGGTAGCGCTATCGTGCAGTCAGGGATTATGATGGAATTCCCGGAACTCGATATTGAACACAGTGACGTCGGCATCTTTGGCAAGGCCGCAACGATGACCACAGTGCTATCCGATGGTGATCGTGTTGAAATTTACCGGCCGCTGATTGCCGATCCCAAGGAAGTCAGGCGCAAACGCGCCGCCGAGGGCAAAGTTACGAAGAAAGGTGGAAGCACCGATAAGAGCTAAAGCAATATTCACCACAGAGGCGCGGAGACGCAGAGGTTTTTGTGGTTAGTCGCGGCTACAACCGCACCTACGGATGCAACCCGGATGAAATAAATGTAATCTGGGGATTCAAGCATAATTGCATGGAACAAACACCCGGATTACAGAATACATCCTTGTATTTTGCCCTTCGGGCCAGCCAGTGGCTGTTCAAATTCGATCCAATCGAATTTAGTACGCTACGCTTCATCCGGCTACCGCAATCAATAAATAAAAAACTCTGCGTCTCCGCGCCTCTGCGGTTAACTAATATTCCTTGTAATTTTCGCCGTCGATCTTGACCAGGATCTCATCCCTGAAATAAAGCGTGAAATGTGACTTCCTCTCACGGCCTTTGCCTGGTGTCTGGCGATAGATATAATCCCATCGGTCGGCATGAAACGGATCTTTCAGCATAGGGGCGCCGATGGCTTCCAGCACTTCGGTCTGGGTCATGCCGGTGTAGAGTGATTCAAATTCTTCCTGCGATATTGCGTTTCCCTGCTCAATATCAAGTTTGTACGGCTCGATAAGCCCTAATTCACAGCCGCCAAGCAGCAACATGGTTGCGGCCAGGATTGAAGTCCTGGCAAAGAGAATGAGAATATTATTAACGTACATCAAGGAAATGATTATCATCAGTGTTAGAATGACACGCGATACTAACTTAATTTGCCCAGCAGTGAAATATGGAAACCAATGATCTAAAAAAAGCCGGCCTCAAGGTTACATTACCGCGGATGAAAATTCTCGATTTGATGGAATCAGCCACGGTCAGGCACCAGAGTGCGGAGGATATATACCAGGCACTTCGTGACGACGGCGAAGAGGTCGGTCTAGCCACGGTATACCGTGTTTTGACCCAGTTCGAGGCCGCCGGCCTGGTAACACGTCACCATTTCGAAGGTGGTCAGGCCGTATTCGAGCTGAACAGGGAAGGTCATCATGACCATATCGTTTGTATTGGCTGTGGCAAGGTCGAAGAGTTTGTCGATGAAATCATCGAAGAACAGCAGTCCAAGATCGCCGATAACAAGGGTTACGAGATTACCGATCATAGCCTGATTCTTTACGGTAAATGCCCCGAGTGTCAGAAAGCTTCCAGCTGATATAGATATCCAGCTCAGCAGCGCAGGTTGCTGCAGGCAGTGATTTTCACGCAGCACGTGCAAGCGTAATATATGCAGTAATGATACGCGCGACACGACAATACAACCTCATCCAGCAAATCTATTCGATCGATGAATACCTGAGCAAGATCTCGGGCCATTCTGTTGCCGAAGACAGCCTGCTATACAAGGCCTGCCAGCTGGTTTGGGAACTGGAGCCGGATCCCGGGCTACCCAGCAGCCTCGATGTGGCCCTGCTTTTGAGTGAACTGGGGTCAGATGAAACGACCCTGATCGTAAGCCTGTTGAGTACGACCCGGCTGATTGAATCACAGGATGCTGAAGCGCTGGAAAGCGTGTTTGGCGAAAAAATCATACGCCTGGTGAACAATGTCATCCAGCTGCACAGTATCCAGTCTCATCAACAAAACAAGGCAACACCCGAGCAGGCAGAGCGCCTTCGGCGCATGCTGCTGTCCATGGTCGAGGATGTCCGCGTCGTTCTGATCAAGCTGGCCTTTCGAGTGCAACGCCTGCGCCAGCTCAGTGAAGTCGATCTTGAAACCCGTTTCGAAGTCGCGCAGGAGAGCCTGGATATTTTTGCGCCCATAGCCAACAGGCTCGGCATCGGTCAGCTCAAATGGGAACTCGAGGACCTGTCATTCAGGTACCTGGAACCTTCGACTTACAAGCGTATCGCCAAATATCTTGAAGAAACGCGTGACAGCAGGGAGCAATTCATCCATGACGTGGTCGATGTGCTCGAGCAGGCAGTTAAAGAGGCGGGCATAAAAGCGGAAGTATACGGCCGCCCGAAACATATCTACAGCATCTGGAAAAAGATGACATCGAAGCAGCGGGACTTTCATGAACTGTTCGATGTGCGCGCCATCCGCATCCTTGTCGATTCGATTGCAGACTGCTACCAAGTGCTTGGCCTGGTGCATGGCAAGTGGCGCCATATCGAACATGAATTCGATGATTACATCGCCAATCCCAAGGAAAACGGCTACCAGTCCCTGCATACAGCCGTGCACGGTCCGGGCGGCAAGCCCATTGAAGTGCAAATCCGCACGCACCAGATGCACGAGTTCGCCGAACATGGTATCGCCGCACACTGGCGCTACAAGGAAGGCGGTAGTGTCAACCATCAGCTCGAAACAGGCATCGAGTCACTGCGTAAACTGCTGGATCCGAAACAGACGGAAGATGAAGAGCTGCTGGACAGCTTTCATACCGAAATGTTTCATGACCGCGTGTTCGTATTGACCCCGGAAGGACGCGTTGTCGATTTGCCCACCGGCGCCACGCCGCTTGATTTTGCCTACGCGGTACATTCCGAAGTGGGGCATCGATGCCGCGGCGCAAAGGTCAATGGTCATATCGTGCAGCTGACATACGAACTGAAGAACGGGCAGCAGGTGGAGATCCTGACTTCGAAAGAATCTGCGCCAAGACGTGACTGGATGATCCCTCACCTCGGTTATGTCAAAACGTCACGTGCACGCAATCGCATCAGAAGCTGGTTCAGGAAACAGGATCAGGCTGAAAACCTGCGTGACGGCAAGGCGATATACGAACGCGAGATAAAGCGGCTCAATATACGACCTGATATCAAGACCTTGCTCAAGCGCTTCAAGCAAAAGTCAGCGGACGATCTTTACATCGCACTGGCACGTGGCGATATTGCGAACACCCAGCTGTTAACGGCAGCGCACGAAATGTCTGCACCTGAAACCGGTGACAAGCTGCCGGTTGAGTCGGTGCCAAGAGCGCTGCGTAAGAAAAAATCGACAGGCGATATAAATGTACTTGGTGTCGGCAACTTGCTGACGACCATGGCGAACTGCTGCAAGCCGGTACCGGGTGATGAAATCGTAGGCTTCATAACCCAGGGAAAGGGTGTGACCATTCACCGTCAGGACTGCAGAAACATCCTCAACCTTAAAGAAGAAAGCAGGTTGCGGCTGGTTGAAGTGGAGTGGGGTGAGGCCGATGTTGAAACCTATCCTGTGACGCTGTTGATTGAAGCGCTTGATCGACAGGGCTTGCTCAGTGACATCACGCGAACACTTGCCGATGAAAAAGTAAACGTGATTGCAGTTAACACGCTGTCCGATAAAAATAAACAATTGGCGCGCATGGCCGTTACCATCGAAACACGCGACCTGCATCAGCTTCACCGCGTGATGGACAAGATCCACCAGTTGCATAATGTGACCGATGTTGTACGTGGAGCAGCACACAACGCCTAGCGCCTTGCGCCTTGCGCCGCAGGCGCCAGGTACGAGGGACGAGGTACCAGGGACGAGGAAAAACGCAGGGGCGACACTTCGGCTTTGTTCAGTACAGGCTTTAGCCGCTAATATTAAAGCTTGTTGTCATCCCGAACGAATGTGAGAGATCTTCTGGGTTCAGGGGGATTTACTACGGGCTACAACTCAAACCACAAACAACTCTGCGCCCTCTGCGTCTTTGCGGTAAATAATTATTTCAAATCTTTTTCAAGATCCAGGTCATCCTCGAATAAATTTTCATCTTTAAACAGTTCATCCTCGCTCATGCCTGTATCAGGCGGATTGCCATCGTGAATAAGGTATTCACGTCTTTGCAGGAAAGCATCGCGGATATAGGCGTATTTATCCGGTGCGGTTTCATCGATGATATCGGTTGCGGTTATCAGGTCGGCGCGCTTGTCGGTATAGCGTACGACCAGCAGGCTAAGCGTGACTTTCAGCTCCTTGTCCTGGAATACCGGGTCAAACAGCACCCAGTCGACGGGTACGCTGAGGCCGTCACGTACCGTGCTCGGACCGAGGAAAGGCAGCACGAAGTACGGCCCGCTATCGACACCCCAGAACGCCAGCGTCTGACCAAAGTCCTCGTTGTACTTGGGCAGGTCCATGTGGGTCGCGACATCGATAAAACCGAGTAAGCCGATGGTTGTGTTCCAGACGATGCGCGCTGACGTGGAAACGGCCTCGCGAAATTTGAGCTGAAGCAGCGAGTTGAAAAATACGACAACATCATCGACGTTGCTGAAGAAATTTGTGACACCGGTGTTGAGGAAATCCGGCATGATCCAGTTGTAGCCCTTGGCAACCGGCTTAACAATCGCCCTGTCCATGGTTTCATTGAACGAAAACATGGCGCGGTTATAACTTTCAAGCGGATCGTCAGGGTTGGGCGGGCCGTCGAGCGTGGCACAGCCGCTGCCAAGCGCAATGCTACAAATGATTAGCAGAGACGTGAAAATGTTGAAAACATTAAGTCCGCAAATACACGCAAATGAACGCAAATCAAACATGTTTTATTGTTGTTATGTTGTTTGTCTGATTATTTAATATATTTGCTAGTCAGAGTTTTCCGCGAATATTGTCCACAGATGAACGCAGATGAACACAGATATTTACTGCTGTTTTATTGGCGGAATAATTGTCGCCAAAAAGTTAATTAATTTAGCCATACCACTTATTAACAGAACAAAAACAAATGATATAAATATTATCCGTGTTCATCTGCGTTCATCTGTGGACTTTATAAATGATTGACCTGGTAAAAAATATTTGCGTTTATTTGCGTTCATTTGCGGACTGTTTATTTATCATGTCATACGCGAGCCGGGCGATGTGGGTGGTGCCACTGCTGTCGCCCAGTTTGTCACGTATCAGTGACAGTTCCTGTCTCATAGTGTCGTTATAGTTCTTATCTGAAAGAATATGCAGTATTTCTTCGCTAATCTTCTTCGGCCTGGCTGCGCCCTGGAGGAATTCCCTGACGACAAACTTCTCGGCGACGATGTTGACCAGGCCTATCCGGTCGATGCTGACCATGAACTTCAGGATGAAATAGGACAGCCATGAAATTTTGTAGACGATCGCCATGGGTATACCCATTAATGCAATTTCCAGTGTGGCCGTGCCCGATGCCGTGACGATGGCATCGCAGGACTGCATCACGTCGTAGTATTTGCCGTTAATGACGCTTATTCTGAGGCTGACGATTTCATCGATGAAGGGATCCAGTACTTCTTCATCGAGTGATTCTGCCAGTGGAAGTACAAACTGCAAATCCGGATTTTCATTCAGCAGTTTCTTCGCGGTGGCCAGTTGAATTGGCAGCACGCGCTTGATCTCACCCTTGCGGCTACCGGGAAAAAGGCCAATGGTTGTGGTGTCTTCGAGTTCCAGCAACTCACGTGCCTGTGCGGGGCTCTTGTCTGCGATGACTTCTTCAACCAGCGGGTGCCCGGTGAATTCAACCGGTACATTTGCATCTTTATACAGCTCGACTTCAAACGGAAAAATCACCGCCATCTGGTCAACGATCTTGCCCATCTTGTATACGCGACTGGGGCGCCACGCCCATACCTGTGGGCCGATGTAGAACAGCACTTTTACACCGATGGATTTGGCATAGGCTGCGAGACGCTGGTTGAATTCCTGGTAATCAACCAGTATCAGCAGGTCAGGCGGTGTATCGGTAATGGTTTGCTTGAGATTTTCCAGCACGCCCTTGATGGTCCGGTAATTGGCAAGCACTTCGAACAGGCCAACCACCGCCAGCTCTGATGCATCGACCTGGACATCGACGCCGGCGCGGCGCATGTTGTCACCGCCCATGCCCTTCAGGGTCAGGCCGGGGTCAAGTGTCAGCAGTTTCCTCGCCAGCAGGGATGCGTGCAGGTCACCCGATGCTTCGCCGGCAATAATGAAAACCGTTTGCCCGGGCAATTACAACGCACCCTTGATGATGTCTGTTATGGCATCGACCTTTTCATTTTCCAGTTCAGGATAAACCGGCAGCGAGAAGCATTTGCTGGCAACAGATTGTGAAACCGGAAGATCGATACCCTTGTAGGTTTCCATGTACACTTCCTGCCTGTGCAGCGGAATAGGGTAGTACACGGCACAGGCAATGTTGTTGTCCTGCAGCGCTTTCATGATGTTGTCACGGTCATCGTGCAGCAGGGTGTACTGGTGGTAGATGTGCACGCCAACGTTGTCTTCGTATGCCGTCTGGATACTGGTGTCGGCAAGTGCTTCCGAGTAGCGGTGCGCAACACGGCGGCGGTTGTTGTTGTATTCATCGATATGCTTCAGCTTGATGCGCAGGATGATGGCCTGCAGCTCATCCAGCCTGCTGTTGTAGCCAATGACATTGTGATGATAGCGTTCACGGCTGCCGTGATTGCGCAGCACGCGCAACTCATTGGCGCCCTGTTCGCTATTGGTTGTGATCAGTCCGCCATCACCAAAACAGCCCAGGTTCTTGCTGGGGAAAAAGCTGAAGGCACCGAAGTCACCGAAGCTGCCGGTCTGTTTGTTATCGATGTGTGCGCCGAAAGACTGTGCGCAGTCTTCAACAATTTTCAGACCTTTATCATCACACAGAGTCTTCAATGCATTCATATCGACAGGCTGGCCGAACAAATGCACGGGAATGACCGCCCGGGTTTTGCCGGTAATGGCCTGCTTAACCTGGTTGAGGTCGATGTTAAAGGTGTACGGATCGATATCAACGAACACCGGGATGGCGCCGACATAGCTGATGGCTTCTGCCGTGGCGATAAAGGTAAACGGCGTGGTGATGACTTCGTCACCTTCACCGATGCCGGCAGCAGCGAGCGCAAGGTGCAGTGCGTCCGTGCCCGAGGCCACGCCAACGGCGTGTTCGACACCGAGATACTCAGCCGCTTCTTTCTCGAATGCCTGAACATTGGGCCCAAGGATAAACTGGGTTGCAGACAGCCCGTCAAGCAGAGCGGTGTCGATCTCGTCTTTGAGCGACAGGTACTGACCCTTGAGGTCGACCATGGGGATGTTCATTTATATAAGCCCTTTTTTATTTGTCTTTCAGCATTGCTGATATTCGTATGGCGGCATCCAGTGCACGGCGACCGTCCTCGCCACTGACCAGTATCGGCGTGCCGTGGTGAATTGAATCGAGGAAAGCAATAATTTCCAGCTTGAGTGCATCGCTGTTCTCGTAGGTTGATTTTTCGCTGACGATTTCCGGGATGCCCGGGTGCATTTCCTTGTCGCCTTTGCGGTAGATATCCAGTGCGCGGTTGTGAAAATCAACGGCGATATAGGCGTCATCCTGGAAGATGCGCATCTTGCGCTCGGTCTTGGCGCTGACGCGGCTGGCGGTGACATTGGCGACACAGCCGTTTTCGAATTCGAGGCGCACGTTGGCGATGTCGGTGCTGTTGGTTAGCACCGGGGTGCCGGAGGCGCGGATTTCCCTGATATCGGATTTGACGATGTCGAGGATGATGTCGATGTCATGGATCATCAGGTCGAGAACTACGTTGACGTCGGTGGCGCGCGGGTTGAACGGTGCCAGCCGATGCGACTCGATGAAGGTCGGTTTCCTCAGCACGCCGCTCAGGTCCATCAACGCGGCATTGAAACGTTCGAGATGGCCCACCTGGATCATCAGGTCATTGGTGATCGCCAGCTCGATCAGGTCATCGGCCTGGTCGACGGTGACGGTGATCGGTTTTTCGATCAGCACGTGCGTGTCATGCTCCAGGAAGTCGCGTGCGATCTGGTGGTGCAGGGTAGTGGGGGCAGCGATACTGACCGCATCCACCTTGCCCAGCAGTTCGTGGTAATCCGTCAGTGCCTGGCAGCCGAACTTGTCAGCGATTTCTTTCGCGGTGCCGGCATCGGCATCGACAACTGCGATGAGATCGCTCTGTTCCAGCGTCGCATATTTTTCAGCGTGAAATTTTCCCAGGTAGCCAACACCGATAACGGCTGTTTTTAACTTGCTCATGTTAATGGTTTCTTCTTATGATACGGGACAAATAATAATAACAAGGGCGATTCTACCGGAATGGTTATCAACTTGCAGGACGAAGTGCCCGCCGTAGAGGGCATGCTGGCTGGTGTAGACGAGGCGGGTCGCGGGCCGCTGGTGGGCAATGTCGTCGCCGCCGCCGTTATACTCGATCCCGGGAACCCGATCGACGGCCTCAATGACTCGAAGAAATTAAGCGCCAGGCGCCGTGAACAGCTCGCCGATCAGGTCCGCGACAGGGCCATCGCGTGGAGCGTGGTCAGCATCGATGCCGAACAGATCGACCGCATCAATATCCTGCAGGCCACCATGCTGGCGATGCAGCAGGCGGTTGAGCAACTGACCGTGCCACCGCAGCACGTCTTCATCGACGGCAACCGCTGCCCGAAAATAAGCGTGCCGGCCACAGCCGTCGTCAAGGGCGATTCACGCGTCGCAGAAATCAGCGCCGCCTCAATCCTCGCCAAGGTCGAACGCGATGCGCAGATGATGGTGCTGCACGAGACTTATCCGCAGTATGGCTTCGACAGGCACAAGGGTTATCCAACGAAGGCGCATTTCGAAGCGCTGGCAGAACATGGCCCATGCCCCGAGCATCGAACCAGTTACAAACCTGTGCGCGAGTGTCTTGCGATGAGGTGCGAGGGACGAGTAACGAGTGACGAGGAAGTGGTATTAGAAACGTAGCAGCGGCTAAAGCCTGTGCTGAGTAAAGCCGAAGGGCCGCTCCTGCACTAAGCTGTAAATTCGTAGGCCTGCATAAGCGAAGCGTTGCAGGCTGATACCGCCGGGAACGGCAAAGCCTTATCCCGGCCTACTGCCTCTGCAGGAG
>CALLCZ010000002.1 GCA_937998645.1 uncultured Gammaproteobacteria bacterium | reverse complement strand
TATCCATATCAATCGGATTCACAGCCCAGCTACGATGACCGCACCGTTGCGCTGTCCTGGGGCAGTCGATGCATCTTTGAGGGCATGGGTCTCTGGGATGCAATGGCGGACAGGGTAGAGGCTATCAGGACGATACATATTTCGGATAAAGGCCATTTCGGTGCGACACGCCTTCGCCATGAGGAAGAACATGTCGAGGCATTGGGCTATGTTGCCGAGAACCGTGTTCTCGGTGATGTGTTGTATAAACGCTTGCAGCAAAACGTCAATGTTGAGCTTCATTGCCCTGCCGGGTTGACAGGTCTTGAACAGAAACGTGATCGCGTCATCGCAACCATCGAGGATAACGGCAAGGATACAGTTGTCAGTGCGCGCCTGCTGGTGGCGGCCGATGGTGTGGTCTCACAGGTGCGCGATCTGCTTCATATAGGCACCAGCGTTCAGGATTATGGCCAGACTGCCGTTATCGCCAATGTTACACCCGGTTTCAGGCATAACAATGTTGCTTATGAGCGCTTCACCGACCAGGGACCGATCGCGTTTCTGCCGATGACGCATAATCGTTGCTCGCTTGTGTGGACGGTGCCGGGGAGCCGGGCTGACGAACTGATGAAACTCGGTGACGCAGACTTTCTGCAGCTGTTGCAACAGCGCTTCGGTTTTCGCCTCGGACAGTTGCATAAAGTCGGTAAGCGGCATGCGTACCCGCTGAAGCTGATCGAATCGACACAGGTTGTGCGTAATCGTGTCGTCATCGTCGGCAATGCCGCACACAGCATACACCCCGTGGCCGGCCAGGGCTTCAACCTTGCACTCAGGGACATCGCCATACTGACAGAATTGATTTCAACGGCGGAAGATGCCGGTGACAGCAAGCTGCTGCAGTCTTATGTTGAACAGCGGGAAGATGATGCCAGACGTGTCTATCGTTTTACCGACGGCCTGGTGAAGATATTTTCCAACAACAGCACAACGCTGGGTCACCTGCGTGCGGCGGGCCTGGTGGCTGTCGGCCTGGTTCCGCCCTTACGTCATCAACTGGCGAAGCAGAGCATGGGACTGAGCGGGCGCACATCTGGACTGGGTCGAAGGCCGGTCTGATGTCTGTTGCGAACACAGGCCACTATGATGTCATTATCGCCGGTGGCGGCATCACCGGATTGACCCTGGCCTGTGCGCTCAGGAATACCGGGCTGCGCATCGGTGTGATCGATCAGCGTGAACCCGAGGCCTTTACGCAGGACTATGCCTTGCGTGTATCGGCAATCAATCGTGCTTCGCTTAAGGTGTTCAATGCTGCCGGTGCCTTTGTACACATGCAGCAGCTGCGCGTATCGCCTTTTCTTGAAATGCAGGTATGGGACTCTACCGGCACGGGACAGATTCATTTTGATTCAGCCGAGCTTGGACTGGATGCACTGGGATACATCATCGAAAATAACGTCATTCAGCTTGCGCTGCAGGAGCTTGTGCAGCAGACAGAAACGATCGACTGGCTGTGCCCGGCGGAAATTGAATCGCTGGATATCAGTGAAGAGCTGAAGCGGGTCCGCTTGGCGGACGGGAGTGCATTAACGGCGAAATTGATTGTGGGCGCAGACGGCGCAAATTCTATCGTGCGTCATGCGATGGGCATCGAGCTGGTACGCAAGTCCTATCAACAACAGGCCATCGTTTGTACGGTTGCGACTGAATACGAACATCAGCAGACGGCGTGGCAGTGTTTTCTGCCAACAGGGCCTCTGGCCTTCCTGCCGCTTGCGGATGGCAGCTGCTCTATCGTGTGGTCGCTGGATGAAAGCCAGGTAGAACAGATGATGGCGCTGGATGACGATGCGTTTTCACAGCGGCTCGGGGAATCGTTCGAATACCGGCTGGGTTCGGTTAAAACGGTTTCACCGCGTGCTGTGTTCCCGCTGGGGCATGGTCATGTCGATTGTTATGTTCAGCAGGGGCTGGCGTTAATCGGCGATGCCGCACATAACATACACCCGCTGGCGGGGCAGGGCGCTAACCTGGGGATTATGGATGCCGCCTGCCTGGCACAGATCATCACTGATGCACTGCAGGCACACAGGCAATGGAATGCGGTTCACACCCTCAGAAAATATGAACGCAGACGCAAGGGTGACAACCGGTTGATGGAAGCCACCATGACCGGCTTCAAATACCTGTTTGGCAACGCAAATCCACTGTTAACGGAAATACGCAATATCGGTCTGAATGCTGCCGATCATGCCGGTCCAGTCAAACAGATGCTGATCAACCAGGCCCTGGGCGAGCATTAAATATCCTGCCGAGCCCGGTAATTTATCGCCAGGCCCGCATTTTGCATAAATTCCAAATCCTTCATGCAAAATGCGGGCTATTTGTCTGGAAATTTTTATTCTGAAAGGTGTAGGATTGCCGTTCTTTATTTTTCGCTGAATAGATATGAGTCAGAAAACAGTACTGTACGATAAACACGTTGAATACGGCGGCAAGCTCGTTGATTTTGCCGGCTGGCAAATGCCGGTAAATTACGGTTCGCAGATGGATGAACATCACCAGGTGCGTAATGATGCCGGTATGTTCGATGTTTCACACATGACAGTCGTTGATCTCAGTGGTGAAGGCGTTAAGGCTTTTCTTCAGTATTTGCTCGCCAATGATGTGGACAAACTGAAACAGCAGGGCAAGGCGCTGTACAGTTGCATGCTGAACCATGACGGTGGTGTCATCGATGATTTGATCGTTTATTACATGAATGACAGCTGGTATCGCATGGTGGTCAATGCAGCCACGCGTGACAAGGACCTGGCCTGGATTGACGAACAGTCAGCCGGCTACGAAGTCGAGATCAATGAACGCCCGGACCTGGCAATGATTGCGGTACAGGGACCCCATGCGCGAGAAAAAGCGATCGAGGCATTACCGGTTGATGTGGTCGAGGCCGCGTCAGAGCTCGACAGGTTTTTCGGCTGCGATTGTGGTGAGTGGTTTGTCGGACGCACCGGCTATACCGGTGAAGACGGTTTTGAAATCATGCTGCCAGACACCGAAGCGCCCGCATTCTGGGACAGGCTCGCCGAAGCGGGCGTGAAACCATGTGGCCTGGGTGCACGTGACACGCTGCGACTCGAGGCCGGGATGAATTTGTACGGCTCGGATATGACCGAGACCACATCGCCGCTGATTTCGGGCCTGGGCTGGACTATAGCCTGGGAGCCCGCAGAGCGCGATTTTATAGGCCGTGCCACGCTGCAAAAAGAGCGCGATAAGGGTGTCACACAAAAACTGGTCGGCCTTGTTCTTGAGGACAAGGGTATCCTGCGCGGTCACCAGAAAGTCGTCGTCGAGAATTCAGGCGAAGGCGAGACCACCAGCGGCTCGTTTTCACCGACCTTGAAGCAGTCGATTGCTTTTGCACGCGTACCAAAGCAGGCTGGTGATCATTGCCAGGTGGAAATACGCGGTAAGTTATTGAATGCCAGGATCGTCAAGCCTGTATTCGTGCGTGATGGCAAGCCGGTATAGGCCCTCACCCCAGCCCTCTCCCAGAGGGAGAGGGGGTATAAATTTGAGATAATCGCCAGACTGCTGCTTTCTAGAAGTGGTAGAACGGTAACAGGAACCAGGAATGTCCTGTCCCCTTACCCCATGGTTGAGGAATTAAAGCGGGTACAAGTGCAAAAATGCGACCTTAAGCTGAAGGGTCGGGACATTTGAAGGGACTGGGCTGATTAACACGCATTCTCCGAAAGCAGAGAAGTAAAGATTGAATACGCTTCAGTGCGCCATTGCTCTACAGGCGATGAAAGTACTGAAATCAGGGAAGAAATGCTCCCTCTCCCTCTGGGAGAGGGCTGGGGTGAGGGCAATGAGCAAGGGACTGACTAATACAGCAAGAATGCTGAGAAAAAAACCAGACAGATGCCGAAAGGGCGCTCTGGCATAGACTGCGTAACAGCCGGCTCCTGGGCGTGAAGTTCCGTCGGCAGGTGCCGATAAAGGGGTATGTCGCCGGTTTTGCTGCGCTGGAAATCAAACTGATTATCGAGCTGGATGGATCACAGCATATTGATAACAAAGAAGCTGATGAAATTCGGACTGGATTTTTACAGCGTGAAGGATATAAAGTTATCCGCTTCTGGAATAACGATGTGTTATTGAGACTTGATGATGTTCTGGAGTTCATTCTCCAGGCGGTATCCTGTCGACAATCTGATGTTGAGAATTGTCCATTGGTTTGAATATATTCAATCTGTTATAAGGTGATAACAAAATGAGCGAAATACCCTCAGAACTGAAGTACACAAAATCTCACGAGTGGGTTCGGGATGAAGACGATGGCAGCGTAACTATCGGCATTACTGACCATGCGCAGGAACTGCTGGGTGACCTGGTATTCGTTGAGCTGCCCGATGTTGGAACAGAAATGTTGGCGGAAGATGCAGCTTGCGTGGTCGAATCAGTCAAGGCGGCATCCGATGTCTACATGCCAGTCAGCGGTGAAGTGATTGAAGTGAATGACCTGCTGGCTGATGCCCCGGAAACCATTAATGATTCACCTTATGACGATGGCTGGTTGATCAAGGTGAAGCTGTCAACACCTGATGAGCTCGAAGACCTGATGGATGCCGACACCTACGACGCCGAGATAGCAGAAGACTAGCGATGCCATTTATACCCCATACCGAGCAGGAAATCGATGAGATGCTCGAAGCCATCGGTATCAAGGATACCGATGAGCTTTTTGAAGAAATCCCCTCCCATTTGAAGATTTCAGGCCTCGAAGGCATTCCGCAGGGGATGACCGAGATGGAAATATCCCGCCTGATGCACAAGCGCGCAGCTCAAAACAGGGAGGCGGTGTGTTTTATCGGCGCAGGTGCGTACGAGCACCATATTCCTGCGGCGGTATGGCAGTTAACAACACGCGGAGAATACTACACTGCGTATACGCCCTACCAGGCGGAAGCATCGCAGGGCACGCTGCAGCTTACCTACGAATACCAGAGCATGATTACGGCCCTGACTGACATGGATGTGTCCAATGCCTCGCTGTATGACGGTGCATCTGCGCTGGCTGAAGCGGTACTGATGGCGGTAAGGGGTAACCGCAAATCGAAATCGCGCCGCATTCTGCTGCCGAGAACGGTGCATCCGGACTACCGTAAAACAGCCGACACCATTGTCAGTGGCCAGAATATCGAGCTGGTCGAAGTTGATTATGATCGCAGCAGCGGCACCGTTCAGCTGGATGCCCTGAAGCAGGCTGCTGGCGACGATGTGACTGCGGTGGTGATTCAGCAACCCAGCTTCTTTGGCACGCTGGAAGATGTCGATGCGATTACCGACTGGGCGCACGAAAACAATGCGCTGGTGATATCAATCACCAATCCACTGAGTATTGCGGTACTCAAGCCGCCCGGCCAGTGGGGCAGTAATGGTGCAGATATCGCCTGTGGTGACGGCCAGCCGCTGGGTGCACCCTTGTCTTCCGGCGGGCCTTATTACGGCTTTTTATGCTGTTCGCAGGCGCTGGTCAGGCAAATGCCCGGGCGCATCGTCGGCCGTACCACCGACGTCGATGGCAGGGAAGGTTTTGTGCTGACCCTGCAGGCGCGTGAACAGCATATCCGGCGCTCCAAGGCGACATCGAATATCTGCACCAACCAGGGCCTGGTGGTTACGGCTTCAACCATCCACATGGCCATCCTGGGCCCACGCGGACTGGAAAATACAGCGGCGGCCTGCCACGCAAATACACGCGAGCTGGTTACGCAACTGACGGGTATAGATGGCGTACGTGAGGCTTTTAACAGCCCGGTATTCCACGAGTCGGTGCTGCTGCTGGACAGGCCAGCTGGCGAGGTGCTGCAAGCCCTGGCGCAGCAGGACATTCTCGGTGGCTATGACCTGGGCATGGATTATCCCGAGCTGGGTAATGCCATGCTGGTGTGTGCGACCGAGCTCAGAACCGAAGAAGAGATTATGGCTTACAGAACTGCGTTGCAGGCTGTGCTTGCTGTTGAAACCCTGCACAAGGAAACTGCCTGATGCTGATCCACGAACATTCCCGACCCGGACGCAAGGGTGCGCCACAGGCGCCGATATCGAAAGCGGACCTTTCCGACATCCCGCAGCATCTGCTGCGCAAGGACAGGGCGGCTTTGCCCGAGGTTTCCGAGTTGCAGGCGGTGAGACATTACACGCGTCTGTCGAAGAAGAATTTCTCCATCGATACCCATTTCTACCCGCTCGGCTCCTGTACCATGAAGTACAACCCGCGTGCATGCAACTCGCTGGCGATGCTGCCCGGTTTCCTGGCGCGGCATCCGCTGACACCCGACCAGCACAGCCAGGGTTTCCTCGCCTGCATGTACGAGCTGCAGTCGATGTTATGCGAGGCCATGGGTATGGCGGCGTTCTCGCTCGCGCCGATGGCCGGTGCACAGGGGGAGTTTGCCGGCATCAAGATGATCCGCGCCTATCACCAGTCGAACAATGATGATGGCCGCAAGGAAATACTGGTGCCGGATGCGGCGCATGGCACCAATCCGGCGACGGCGACCATGTGCGGTTACAGCGTCAGGGAAATTCCGACGCTTGATAATGGCGACGTTGATTTCGAAGCCCTGCAGCAGGCGGTTGGTCCGCAAACAGCGGGCCTGATGCTGACCAACCCTTCGACCCTGGGGGTGTTCGAACGCCAGATCGAAAAAATCGCGGCCATCGTGCATGAAGCCGGTGGCCTGCTGTATTACGATGGCGCCAACCTTAATGCCATTCTCGGCAAGATCCGCCCCGGTGATATGGGTTTCGACGTGATCCATACCAATTTGCACAAGACATTTTCAACGCCCCATGGCGGCGGTGGTCCGGGTTCGGGTGCAGTCGGTGTATCCGAAAGGCTGAAGCCGTTTCTGCCAGTACCACTCGTGGTTGAAGACAGCGGCAGCTATAGCTGTTTATCAGAGCGGGATGTACCGCAGTCGATCGGACGTCTGTCAGCATTTATGGGTAATGCCGGCGTGTTATTGCGTGCCTACATCTACATGCGCCTGCTGGGTAAATCAGGTATGGAGCGGGTTTCCGAGTTTGCGACTCTGAATGCCAATTACATGATGGCGGAAGCAAAGCGCCGCGGCTTTCAGCTGGCGATACCGGATCGTCGCGCCAGCCATGAATTTATTATTACCCTGAAAAAAGAGGCCAGTGAACTGCATGTGACGGCAATGGATTTTGCCAAGCGCCTGCTCGATCTCGGCTACCATGCACCGACCACCTATTTCCCGCTGCTGGTGCCGGAATGTCTACTCATCGAGCCCACCGAGTCGGAAGCCAAAGAAGCCCTGGACGGCTTCATGGATGCGCTGGAACAGATTCGTGAGGAAGCAAAAACCAGTCCCGAGCTTGTCACCACCGCGCCGCATACTTTGCCGGTTAAACGCCTTGATGAGGTCAGTGCCGCACGCAATCTCGATTTGAGGTGGAAGGC
>CALLCZ010000001.1 GCA_937998645.1 uncultured Gammaproteobacteria bacterium | reverse complement strand
GGTGAGCGTTATTATGTGATTCATAACGTCGACAAGATTGCACCATTTTTCATCAGTGTTATTTCTGACAGTGACCACTGGCTATTCGTATCCTCAACCGGTGGCCTGACAGCCGGACGGGTTTCCCCGGAAACGTCTCTTTTTCCTTATGTCACCGTCGACAAGATTCATGATAATGCGGTTCATACCGGTAGCAAGACGTTATTGCACGTTAACGTGGACGGGCGACACTACGAGTGGGAACCCTTCAATATGGAGCATGACGGTCTTTATGTCATTAACCGTCACCTGTATAAAAACCTGCTGGGCAACAAGTTATGCTTCGAAGAGATCAACCATGATCTGCAACTGGTGTTTCGTTACACCTGGGCGACCAGCGACAATTACGGATTTATTCGGCAATGCGAATTGCAAAACCTGGGTGAAAACCGTATCAGCGTGAATATGGTTGATGGCCTGCAGAATATTCTGCCTGCCGGAACACCACGCTTTGTCCAGACCAATTCAAGTAATCTCGTCGATGCCTATAAGTGGACAGAGCTGGATCCACAGAGTGGCATGGCTTTGTTTACACTCTATTCCGGTATCACCGATCGGGCTGAACCCTGCGAGTCACTCAAAGCCAACACGGTTTTTTGCCTGGGCCTCGAGGGGCACAAGGTGCTGATTTCTTCAGAGCAACTCGATAATTTTCGCCTCGGTGAAACGTTACAACAGGAAGTCCATAAGCGGGGAGTACGCGGTGCTTACCTGGTAAACCAGGCCCTTGAGCTGGAGCCGCTTGCCACGCAGCGCTGGCAGTTGGTTGCGAACATCGAGCAAAGCCAGGGCCAGGTGGTCGAGTTGCGCAGACAGCTTGGCAATCCCGGCCTTGTTACCGATGCGATTGTCCGCTCTGTAGATGAAGGCTCGGACAGACTTGCACGTATTACAGCCCGTGGTGATGGTTTCCAGCTAATGGCCGAAGAAAACGTTGCTGTTCATCACTATGCCAACGTGTTGTTCAATATACTGCGCGGCGGTGTGTTCGATGATCAGTACCAGGTGTCTTCGAGAGATTTCGCTGCAAGCATCAGGAATTTCAACCACGTTTTGTATCAACAACATCGGGAGCTGCTTGAAGGGCTGCCGCACAAGCTGGACTTCAAGCAACTGCTGTTGATTATCAAGCAGCAAGATGACCTGCAACTGCAACGCCTTTGTCTCGAATACCTGCCTATCACCTTCGGCCGCCGCCATGGCGACCCCAGTCGCCCATGGAACCAGTTTGCTATCAAACTGAAAGACGAGCAGGGTAATCGCCTGCTTTCTTACGAGGGCAACTGGCGCGATATTTTCCAGAACTGGGAAGCCCTGGCATTCAGCTATCCTGAATTTATCGAAAATGTGATCGCCAAGTTTGTTAATGCTTCCACTATCGACGGCTACAATCCCTACCGGATCACCAAGCAGGGCATCGACTGGGAAGTGGAGGATCCGGACGACCCGTGGAGCTATATCGGTTACTGGGGCGACCACCAGATCATCTACCTGCTGAAATTTCTGGAGCTTTCTAATAATTTTCACCCGGCGAGACTCGGCGCGTTGCTGCATCAGCCGGTTTACAGTTATGCCAATGTACCCTACAGGATCAAGCCCTTTGAAGCCCTGCTTGAGGATGCCAAGAACACGGTTGAATATGATGAGGATCTTGCTCGCCGAATAGAGCTGCGAGTCAAAAACCTGGGTGCCGATGGCAAACTGGTACTGGATGCCGATGGCAAAGTGTACCAGGTCAACCTGCTCGAGAAACTGCTGGTGCCGCTGCTGAGCAAGCTGGGCAACCTGGTGATCGAAGGCGGTATCTGGCTGAACACGCAACGCCCGGAATGGAACGATGCCAACAATGCACTGGTTGGCCAGGGTCTGTCGATGGTAACCCTGAATTACTTGCGCCGTTACATCAGTTTCCTGCAGCAATTACTGGAAGCGGAAGCGGGAACAGAAGAGGTTTACCTGTCCAGGGAAGTGAGCCTGTGGATGGCCGAAACTTTTGCAGCTTTGAGGAGAGTGCGCCCGCTATTGGGCGAAAGCCGGATCAGTGACGAACAACGGTATCGTTTGCTGGTGGAACTTGGTCAGGCGGCAAGTCACTATCGCCAGACTGTTTACCAGCAGCTAATGTTCAAGACTAAAGTTGTCCAGCCACTCGACGCGATCAGAGTGCTGCTGGATGATGCGTTGGCGGCCATCGATCACAGCATTACTCACAACTTCCGAAAGGATGGCCTGTACCATGCCTATAACCTGCTGGGTCTGCAGCAGGGCGCAGTGGCGATAGACACGTTGTATCCGATGCTGGAGGGCCAGGTTGCAGTGCTGAGTTCCGGTGCTATTTCACCGGTACAGGCGGTTGCGGTGCTGGAAGCCCTGTTTGACAGTGATGTATACCGTGCTGATCAGCATTCCTTCATGCTCTATCCTGATCGGCAGCTACCGGGATTCCTGCAGAAAAACCTTGTCCCTCAAGAGCAGGTCGAGACAATACCTCTGCTGCAGAAAATGCTTGCAGAAAACGATGAAAGTATACTGTTGCGTGATGCTGACGGGAGCTATCGCTTCAACGCAGAGTTAACCAACGCAGGTGAACTAGACAATCTGCTGGACAGTTTAACCGATGTATACGGTGCTTCCATCGAAGCAGCACGTTCTCCCTTGCGGGAACTGTATGAAAACGTATTCAATCACCAGGCATTTACCGGACGCTCTGGCGGCATGTTCGGTTTTGAAGGTCTGGGTTGTATCTATTGGCACATGGTGGCCAAGCTGTTGCTGGCAGTACAGGAAAATTTCTTTACAGCACTGGATCAGGGTGCTGATGAGAAGGTCTGCAGGCAACTGGGGCAGTTATATTACCGTGTGCGCAAGGGAATCGGCTTCAACAAGACCCCGGCAGAGTATGGCGCATTTCCAACCGATCCTTATTCCCATACCCCCAGGCATGCCGGTGCTCAGCAGCCGGGTATGACAGGACAAGTGAAGGAAGAAATTCTGAGCCGTTTTGGCGAGTTGGGGGTTCGTGTCAGTGATGGTGCAGTGAGTTTTCATCCAGATCTGCTTCGCAGCTGTGAATTTGTTTCAAAATCCCGTGTTTTCCATTATCTGGATGTTGCAGATAACTGGCAGTCGATCACTGTGCCGTCGCGTGGGATTGCCTTTACCTGGTGCCAGGTGCCGGTTGTCTATCAACTTGATGACGAGGTTGATCCTGTGCTGAGCATTACCTGGGATGATGGGACACAAAACTCGCTGACACAATTGGCGCTACCTGCAAAGGAGAGCTCCGAACTGTTCCGGCGCAGTGGTCGTATTCGCCAATTGACAGTGGTACTGGCAGCAGAGCAGCTGTTCAGTGAGTGAAATGAAATTCCCTGAAGACTTTATCTGGGGCGCAGCCACATCCAGTTATCAAATTGAAGGCGCGGCCTACCGTGACGGCGGCGGCCGTTCTGTCTGGGACATGCTGGGCCGCCAGGCTGGAAGAATTGCCAATGGTGATACCGGTGAGATTGCCTGTGACCACTATCATCATTATAAAAAAGATATTGATCTGATGGCAGAGGTCGGTCTGCAGGCTTATCGTTTCTCAATAAGCTGGCCCCGCGTTCTGCCGGATGGCGCAGGAAAAGTTAACCAGCAAGGACTGGATTTTTACAGTCGCCTGGTTGATACACTGCTCGAAAAAAACATCACGCCCTGGATAACCTTGTTTCACTGGGATTTCCCGTATGAGCTGTATTGCCGTGGCGGCTGGCTCAATCGAGACAGCGCCGACTGGTTTGCTGACTATACACAGCTGGTGGTAGACAGGCTTTCAGACCGGGTTTCGCACTGGATCACCTTGAACGAACCGCAGTGTTTTATTGGATTAGGCCACCAGGATGGTATTCACGCACCCGGTATGAAGATGGGTGTTTCAGAAGTGCTTCTGGCCGGACATAATGCGCTGCGGGCGCATGGAAAGTCCGTTGAGGTGATTCGCGCACAGGCTAAAGCCGCGCCTTTCGTCGGCGCATCGCAGGCAAGCATAATATCCATACCTGTTTCAGACCAGCCGCATGATATCGAAGCGGCCCGTCAGCATATGTTCTCTATCCGAAAAAAACATGTATTCAATAATGCATGGTTTTCAGACCCTATGATACTGGGACGCTATCCGGATGAGGGTGTCGAATTATTTGCCGCGGATATGCCAGAGATATTTGCAGGAGACCTGGAGTGCATCAATCAGAAGCTGGATTATTTTGGTACCAACATATATTCAGGAATCCATGTACGTGCCACTGCGGATAATGGTTTTGCAGTTGTTGTAAAAAAAGACCTGGCTGAAACTGCAATGGGTTGGCCTGTAACGCCGGAAGCATTGTACTGGGGACCTGGATTTTTTCATCAGCGTTACCAGATGCCTGTCGTGATTACTGAAAGCGGCATGGCCAACGACGACAGGGTGAACAATGGCATGGTTCATGACAGGGAACGTATCGAATTCCTTGATAAGTATCTTGGTGAGTATGCTCGTGCAATTGAAGATGGGGTGCCTGCGCTGGGGTATTTCTTATGGTCACTGCTGGATAATTTTGAATGGGCGGAAGGCTACAGCAAACGCTTTGGAATAGTATATGTTGATTATGAAACACAACAACGAGTCCTGAAAGACTCAGCCGGCTGGTATAAGAATCTTATAGCCAGGCATATCTCTGAGTCTTCACAAGACGCTGAAACAGCAACTGATAAGAATCATACTGTCGAATGTGTTTAATAGGAGATATTGGTGGTACCAATGCGCGATTTGCGCTTGTTGAGGAGGGTGGTTATACGCCGCAACATGAGCGCACATTGGCATGTGCAAACTACCGTTCACTGGTAGATGCGGTTCTGGCTTATCTAGACGATGTATCACAACCGATGCCTGAGGCAGCATCATTAGCGATTGCGACGCCTGTATCAAATGATCGAATCGTTATGACAAATCACACCTGGGATCTATCGGTTGAGGAAACCAGAAAGGCGTTAGGACTCAAGTCGCTTAAAGTGTTGAATGATTATACCGCGCTGGCACTGGCGCTGCCGTATCTTGGCAATAATGATTATCACCAGGTGGGCCGGGGGCGTGCTGTTGAAAAACAGACCATGGCCGTGCTCGGTCCCGGCACGGGCCTGGGAGTTTCGGGTGCGATCTGTGCAGGCGATTACTGGTTGCCGCTGCAGGGTGAGGGTGGGCATATTGCATACGGTCCGTTAAATGAACGCGAAACGGCTGTCATCGACGTTATTCGTCAACACCATAATTTCGTTTCCGCTGAATCCCTGGTGTCAGGTCCCGGCCTGGTTCTTCTGTATGAATCCATTGCCAAGTGTGGCGGCGTTAACCATGCATTGTTGTCGCCGGATCAAGTCACAGATAAAGCTTTAAACGGGACTGATGTTTCAGCAGCAGAAGCTGTTGCCATGTTCTGTGGCATCCTCGGCGCGATTGCAGGCAACCTCGCATTAACCCTGGGTGCGCGAGGTGGTGTATTCGTGGGCGGAGGCATAGTGCCCAAACTGGGCGAGTACTTCACCAGATCATCATTTCGCGCTCGTTTCGAAAACAACAGCAGGTTCGGTCAGTACCTTGCCGAGATTCCTACTTATGTCATTTGCTCGAAATATCCGGCACTCATTGGTGCGGCAGTCGCAGTTAAACAACAATACAGTCATCTGGGTATTAGCAGCGTTTCACACTAGGGTGTTCAATTACAAATGACCACGCTAGTCAAAAAAATAATGTATACGGAGGTAAGGGCATTGGGTATACAACATGTCAACAAACATCTCGCGGGCATCGATTTTTCATCATTATCACAGGCCGATAGTGTTTCAATGTTGCGAGAAATACTTGATCACAGGATTCACGGCATTGCATACAGTCCCTATATGGATGGCCAGGGACCCGGTGCTGAAATCAGCGAAGCGCAGATAGAGCAGCGTTTGAAAATTATTGAGCCCTATACACACTGGATCAGAACATTTTCCTGTGTAGAGGGTAATGAAAACATCCCCCGTATCGCTAAAGCGCATGATTTAAAAACAATGGTCGGTGTTTGCTTGAGCGATGACAAGGACAAAAATGAAGTCGAACTCAGTAATGGCATTGATATTGCCCGCCGGGGATATGCCGATATTCTTGCGGTTGGTAACGAGGTATTGCTTCGAGGGGAACTGACGGAGCAGGAAATAATTGATTATATATCCCGCGCAAAGCAGGCAGTGCCCGGCTTGAATGTTAGTTATGTTGATGCTTATTTTCAGTTTGAAGACCATTCAGCATTGGCAAACGCGTGTGATGTTTTACTGATTAACTGCTACCCGTTCTGGGAAGAATGCCCGGCTGATTACGCTCTGCTCTACATGAAAGATATGTATCATCGTGCGCTTAAAGTCGCAAATGGTAAGAAGGTCATTATCAGTGAAACTGGCTGGCCCACTTCAGGTGCTGCCTCTGGAGCAGCAGTGCCTTCTTATGAAAACGCCATGCAATATTTTATTAATACTTATGCCTGGGCAGGACAGGAAGATATAGAGATATTTTATTTCTCGTCTTTTGATGAAGCCTGGAAAACGGGTGATGAAGGTGATGTAGGCGCTTACTGGGGATTGTGGGATAAGGATGGCCGCTTTAAATACGCTTGAACTACGGGTTGTATAATTGATGAATAGTAATACATTGGAATTGGGCTTCGAACATGCCATTTGTTATTCGGGCTACCGGGAAGGGCAGTCTCCGGTCGATGGTGTCTTTCCTTCTTATCAGGAGATCCATGAAGATTTAAACATCCTTAAAGATAACTGGAAGTTACTCAGGCTTTACGATTGCAGCTGGCATGCCGAATTCGTGCTTGAAGTAATTCGCAATGAATCCCTTGATCTTAAAGTAATGCTTGGTGCCGACATGGCAGCCGAGCAAAGCAACTATAACTGCCCCTGGGGTGCTGTCTATGACGAGAGTATTCTTGTTGCGAACAGACGTGAAAACAGTCTTGAGGTCGACAGGCTGATCAGGTTGGCGAATCAATACCCGGATATAGTTTCTTCCGTGTCTGTTGGCAATGAGGCAACTGTTGACTGGAGTGACCATCTGGTACTGGTCGATAAGTTGATTAGTTATGTTCGCAGGGTGAAGGCGGCTATTGATCAGCCGGTCACATTTTGTGAAAACTATGTGCCGTGGACTAAGAAACTGGAACCGCTGGCCGCGGAGCTGGATTTCATTTCATTACATACTTATCCAGTGTGGGAATACCAGACAATTGATAGCGCCCTGGACTATACCCGGCAGAATTATTACAGCGTCGCCAACCATTACCCTGACAAACCCGTGGTGATAACCGAAGCGGGCTGGACGACCTGTTCAAACGGCCGTGGTATACATCCCTGGAATGCTTCACAGGAGTTCCAGGCTACATACTATCGTCAGTTATTGGATTGGTGTAAGGAGGCGGATATTCTTACTTTTGTGTTCGAGGCTTTTGATGAACCCTGGAAAGGCTCGCCTGATCCGCACGAGCCGGAAAAGCATTGGGGTTTTTTTACCGTAGATCGAAAACCCAAGCTGGTGATGCAGGATATCTATGCACACCTGTAAATGCTGAGCTGGATAGTGAGCAGAGTGGAAAACGCCAAAAACACACTAGGTTTCTACGAGAAATTCAGTTATGCCCTGGGTGATACGGCTTCAAACTTTTTCTTCCAGTTTTTCGCCATTTTCATTGTTTACTATTACACGGATGTCTATGGACTGAGCCCGGCTGCGGTGACCACCATGCTGTTAATGGTCAAACTATGGGACTGGATTTCTGACCCGGTCATGGGCATCATCGCCGATCGGACCAGCACGCGCTGGGGTAAGTTTCGACCTTACCTGTTGTGGATGGCGGTTCCATACGGAGCATTAGGATACCTGATGTTCATTAACCCCGATTTAGGTGAAGAGGGCAAACTCGTTTTTGCCTACGTCACATATATTTTGATGATGACAGCATACACGGCGATCAATGTTCCTTACGGTGCATTGATGGGCGTGATGACGACTTCATCCAGTGAGCGGCTGACCCTGGGCACGTTCCGTTTTGTCGGCGCCTTCAGTGCGGCCATTGTGCTGGGTATGTCTGTACGGCCATTGGTGAGGTTGTTCGGAGGCGAGAATGAGATGCTCGGTTTCCAGTATACGATGGCAATATTTGCGGTATTGTCGGTCTTGCTGTTTCTGCAGACATTTCGAGGCACCAGGGAACGGGTTTCGCCGCCGCCGTCACAGGATGGGCATATCGGCAAGGACCTTCTAGTCCTTTTCAAGAACAAGGCCTGGCTGGTGATGGTGGTTGCAGGGATCTTTACCCTGGCAAGTGTTGCGATTCGTGGCGCAGCAACCGTGTATTTTTTCAAGTATTACATGCTTGATGACAACTCCTCTTTCATCTGGATCTGGGACCGAACAAGTTTCTTTATTACCACGGGCGCTATCGTATTTGTGATCGGTGTCATCGCAGGACGATTCCTCAGCAATGTCTATGACAAGCGCTCCTTGATGATGTTTTTGACACTTAGCAATGCAATCATCATGGGTCTGATGTTTTATATTCCAAACGATGATTACTGGACAATGCTGGTGGTAAATGCACTGGCATCTCTACTGGCCGGACCGACGCCGGCCCTGGTCTGGTCAATGTATGGTGATGTTGCCGATTTCGGGGAGTGGAAATACAAGCGGCGAACAACCGCGCTGGTTTTCTCCGCGGCGCAATTCGCGCAGAAACTTGGCCTGACGATTGGCGGGGTGTTGCCAACAGCCGTGCTGACCTATGTCGGCTACGAAGCCAACATGGCGCAATCGGAGACGGCCTTGATGGGTATCCGCTTTATCTTTACCTGGCTGCCTGCTGCCTTTGCGATAATCGCCGGTCTGGCCTTTATTTATTATCCCCTGAGAGATGCCCAGCTTGTTCAGATTGAAAAGGACCTGGTGGATCGCCGGGTCGCCATGACGCCAGCGATAAGCTAAGGTTTGCTGATATGGGCAGATAATGCGCATACGCGAATCAGACCTACGGCGCTTCGTCAGCTTCCTGACGCGTAACTCACTTGCACCTTTCATCGCAGGCGGCCATCGCTCAAGGCTGCATATGCTGATAATCTGGTGAATTATATGTGGTCGTTTTAATGCGTTTGAAAATCATAACAGGCAGGCGTCTCTTGTCGGTGCTAACACTCGGACTGGCGTTTTGCACGGCTTCGTGCACCAGTCTCGTCAACGAAAAGCAAATGGAACAATTCTTTGCTGATCTCGGCAACACTTCGATGACAGTCTATCCGACCTATATTAAAAGAATGGCAAAGGATGATACGGGTAAACCTTTGGGCCACGACGCATCCAATTCCGGTTATGAATACAAGGAGACGGAACGGCTCGCCGCTTTCCTGCGCTGCGAGTGCCTGGCGGATGTAACGGTTTTGGACGAGGAGGTCCCGCTGGGCGGCAAATGGCAGAAATCCCAATACGGGATTTTTAAAGCCGGTTCACGCGCATTCGGTGATTATGTCGCCGCCCATCCGATCGATACTGAATACGCAATGATGGTGGAGTACGCAATCCCATTCGACAAGGTCTGGGCCGTGCACGCCTACGTAGTCAATGCAAGGGGTGAAATCGTATGGATCCTTCACCTCAACGAACACTTCGATGTTTTCACTGACATCAATCCCCAGATACCTGCTGAAGGAACAGACGTGCTTCTTGAATTTTTACGCACTGGTTGGCCGGATACCTCGGCGAAATGCGCCACGCAGGCGGCGGAAACACGCCCGATGAATACACCTGCCGGTATACTTTATGATTTCGAGTCAGAACTCCCTGCTGGTTCCGACAGCAATGGTATTCCGCTGGGCTTCTCAACCTTTAGTGACGGAAACAGCTCGGTCATTCTTTCCAGGACAGGTGATCATCCTCCAAGAACAGGCGAAACCGCTGGTAATACAGTGTTGAAGCTGGATTTGAATGTTGCAGAATGGGCTGGTGTCGTAAACACCTTCGGGAATCAGGAGATCAATACCTGGACTCCCCGCGACTGGAGTGCACATGATGGTTTCAGCTTCTGGCTGTATGGCAGCAACAGTGGCACATCGTTGTATGTTGACCTGATCGATAACCGAAAAAACTGCTCAACATATGATGACGGCGAACGCTTCACTTACAGTTTTACTGATAATTTTTCCGGCTGGAAACAAGTGACTATTCAGTTTTCTGATATGAACCGCAGGGATATCGGGAATCGCGCTCCTGATGATGGGCTGGGCCTGACCCATGTGCATGGGTGGGGGTTCGGTGTTTTAAAAACTGGAGGTCCGACAACTTATTATATCGACGATTTCGAATTGCATTCCGGCAAGCCGGTACGCTGACATGACACGCAGATTTCTGATCGAGTATTGTGTTATTCAGCAGGTACATTTCAGGAAACTTAACAAGATTGTCGTTCTGAACTAACAGCGATTTCACTGGAACATGGCCGGTGTCATCAACATATAAAGCCCTTTTTTGTTTCCTGCTTCATATATAATTCACAAGGTTCTAATATTGATCAACTCGAGAGTCGTGCCACTTGTATAAGAGCTGATACTGTCTATAGTTAACTTGTTGATTTAAAAATATCCTCAGAGAGTATTTATGTGTGGAATTGTCGGCGCTGTTGCCGAACGAAATGTAACGCCGATCCTGCTTGAAGGCTTGCGCCGGCTCGAGTATCGCGGTTATGACTCGGCAGGTATTGCGGTGATTGATAACAATGTCTGTCTCGAGCGTGTGCGCCGTGTCGGCAAGGTTCAGTCGCTGTCCGATTCGCTGAATCAATCGCCGATCAAGGGGGTTACCGGTATTGCGCACACGCGTTGGGCGACACACGGGGCACCCAGTGAGTCCAACGCACATCCGCATATCTGTGACGACTCGGTTGCTGTTGTGCATAACGGCATCATCGAAAACCACGGCGAATTGTGCGAACAGCAGAAGGCGGAAGGCTTTCGTTTTACATCGGAGACTGATACCGAAGTCGCTGTACATCAAATCGAGCATTATCTGCGCGAGAAGGGCGATCTGCTGGAAGCGGTGCGCCATGCCGTGACCGACTTCGAAGGTGCTTATGCACTGGGCGTCGTCTCGGTAAAAGATCCGCATCGCCTGATCGCGTCGCGCAGCGGCAGTCCGCTGGTGATTGGTATCGGCCTGGGCGAGCATTTCATCGCCTCGGATGCGTCGGCGCTGCTGCCGGTTACGCGTCGTTTTATATATCTCGAAGAGGGCGATTTTGCCGACATCAGGCCGGATTCGCTGGTTATCTACGACAGGCAGGGCAGTGTTGTCGACCGCCCCATACGCGAGTCTGATCTCAGCGCGGACTCGACCAGCAAGGCGGGCTACCGCCACTACATGCTGAAGGAGATACACGAGCAGCCGGCCAGCCTGATCGAAGTACTCGAAGGCCGACTTATTGACGGCAGAATTCTGGATTCGACTTTTGGTCCTGGTGCGGGTGAAATTCTCGACCAGGTCAAACAGGTACAGATTATTGCCTGTGGCACCAGCTACCATGCCGGTATGGTGGCACGTTACTGGCTGGAGGCGCTCACTGGCATTCCGTGCTGCGTTGAAGTGGCCAGTGAATACCGGTACCGCAAGCCGGTGCTGCTGGCCGATACCCTGGTCGTGACGATTTCCCAGTCGGGTGAGACCGCCGATACGCTGGCGGCACTGCGCGGTATCAAGGAACAGATCGGCCGCTTTTCACTGGCTATCTGCAATGTGCCCGAAAGCTCGCTGGTGCGCGAAAGCGAACTGAAGTTAATGACGCGCGCCGGCCCGGAAATCGGTGTGGCATCAACCAAGGCGTTTACCACCCAGCTGGTTGCGCTGTTTTTGCTTGTGATCGCTTTGGGCAAACGCCATGGCATGTCGCCTGAAAAAGAACAGGCATTGTTGCACCATGTTATAGAGCTGCCGGGCTTGATGGAAAGGATCCTGTCAGATGTCAGCAATATCAGCGAGTGGGCGGATGCCTTTACCGAAAGCAACAACGCGATATTCCTCGGCAGGGGAATGCTGTATCCGATTGCGCTCGAAGGTGCGCTCAAGCTCAAGGAAATCTCCTATATTCATGCCGATGCCTATCCGGCCGGTGAACTCAAACATGGCCCGATTGCGCTGATCGACCCGGAGATGCCGACCATAGCAGTAGCCTGCAAGGATGGCCAGGAAGGCAAAATCAAGTCCAATCTTCGCGAGGTGCTGGCGCGCGGTGGTGAGGTTTTTTTGTTTGCCGATGAGCGCCTGGAGCTGTCCGACCTGGGTGAAGGCTGCCATGTTATGCCGCTGCCCGCAGTTGAAGCCGAGCTGGCCCCGGTACTGTTTGCATTGCCGCTGCAGCTCTTCTCTTATTATGTTGCGGTATACAAGGGTACCGATGTTGATCAGCCGCGCAACCTGGCGAAGTCGGTTACCGTAGAATAGTTTTAACTTTAAATACATGCTGTAAGATATTGTATTACAATAAAATACAGTCATGCTTATTGGCCTGGTTAAAGCGATTTCTGGTCTGGCATTAAATGCCAATTTAATGTCTTCTCCGACATATTCATGCTAATCTTCTGATAATACCAACTGATCAAGGACCTAATGGCGCGCAAGCTGTACATCAAGACATTCGGCTGCCAAATGAATGAATACGACTCGGACAAAATATCCGATGTTCTGGCTGAATCCCACAATCTTGAATTAACCACCAACCCCGAAGAAGCCGACGTGCTTCTGCTTAATACCTGCTCGATTCGCGAAAAAGCTCAGGAAAAGGTTTTCTCCCAGCTCGGCCGCTGGAAAACCTGGAAGCAGCACAAGCCTGACCTGGTGATCGGTGTCGGTGGCTGTGTCGCGAGCCAGGAAGGCGACTCCATTCAGAAGCGCGCGCCCTATGTCGATATGGTTTTCGGTCCGCAAACCATTCATCGCCTGCCGCAGATGCTGAACAGTGTTGGCCAGCAGCACCAGCACATTGTCGATATCAGTTTTCCCGAAATAGAAAAATTCGATCATTTGCCCGAACCCAGGGCAGAGGGCCCGACCGCGTTTGTCTCCATCATGGAAGGCTGCAGCAAGTACTGCAGTTTCTGCGTGGTGCCGTACACCCGCGGTGAAGAAGTCAGCCGACCGTTCGATGACATACTGGCCGAAGTCGCAGGGCTGGCGGCACAGGGCGTGCGTGAGGTTAATCTTCTCGGGCAAAATGTAAATGCTTACCGTGGTGTTATGGAAGATGAGACAGGTGGTGAGAAGGAAGAAGCCGACCTGGCATTATTGATCAATTATGTTGCAGCCATTGATGGCATCGATCGCATTCGTTTCACCACTTCGCATCCAATGGAATTTTCCGACCGCCTGATCCAGGCCTATGCAGAAGTGCCCGAACTGGTCAGCTTCCTGCATCTACCTGTACAGTGCGGCTCCGACCGGGTGCTGACCGCGATGAAGCGCGGTCACACCGCACTCGAGTACAAACACATCATCCGCAAACTGCGCGTGGTGCGCCCCGACATCGCGATATCATCCGATTTTATTGTCGGTTTCCCGGGCGAAACCGATGAAGATTTTAATGCGACGATGAAACTGATCGATGATGTTGATTTCGACCAGTCATTCAGCTTTATCTATAGCGCGCGACCCGGTACACCTGCAGCGGAATTGCCGGACAACACGCCGTTAGCAGTGAAGAAACAGCGACTGGCACGACTGCAGCAGGACATATCTTCAAGAGCAGAGAACTGCAGCCGTGCCATGATCGGTACAGTCCAGCGTGTACTGGTCGAAGGCCCATCGAGAAAAAGTGAAACCCAGATGTCGGGTCGAACAGAGAACAATCGCGTGACCAACTTTAACGGCAGTGCCGACCTGGTTGGCAGTTTTGTCGATGTAAAGATTACCGAAGCATTTACCAACTCCCTGCAGGGGGAAATCGTTGCCTGTCCTGAAAATCATGCCGTACAAAAACTTGCCTGACAGCATTCTGTCAGAGGTTTATACATGCCAGTAAAAATCGTTAAAGCCCTGGATTTCGAGCTTGTTCCTACCGACAACAGTCGTCTGGCCAATTTATGTGGCCAGTTCAACGAACATCTGCATCAACTGGAATCTCATTTTGATGTCGGCATCGCCTGCCGCAGCAATCACTTTCAGATAGAAGGGCGTGATGAAAATCAGCGTGCGGCAATGGCCGCGATCAAGAATCTTTATGATGTTGCTGGACGGGAGACACTGACACCGTCGATCGTGCAGTTATACCTGAATGAATCAAACGGCAAGAGCGTAACTGATATACAGCAGAAAGACGATCAGAACCGCTGGAGCATGAAAACCAGCAAGGCAACGATCAGGGGGCGCGGCAAGAACCAGGTCGATTACCTGAGGCAGATCAGGACCAATGACCTGACACTGGGTATCGGGCCTGCAGGTACCGGCAAAACTTATCTGGCGGTGGCCTGTGCAGTCAATGCACTGGAGAATGATGAAGTGCAGCGCCTGGTGCTGGTGCGTCCGGCAGTGGAGGCCGGTGAGCGCCTGGGCTTTTTACCCGGCGACCTGGCGCAAAAAATCGATCCCTACTTGCGCCCGATGTATGACGCACTGTATGAAATGATGGGCTTTCAGAAAGTGGCGAAACTGATCGAGCGCAATATAATTGAAATAGCGCCGCTCGCTTACATGCGCGGCCGTACCCTGAATGACTCATTCATCATTCTTGATGAAGCACAAAATACCACCATCGACCAGATGAAGATGTTCCTGACGCGTATCGGTTTCGGCTCCAGGGCGGTTGTTACCGGGGATGTTACCCAGGTTGATCTTCCGCGCGACAAGATGTCTGGTCTGCGTCACAGCATGCTGTTGTTAAAAGATGTTGAAGGTATCGGCATTACACAATTTGCAGCTGCCGATGTTGTGCGTCATCCGCTGGTGAAGAAAATCGTGTCTGCCTACGAGAAGGATGATCCCAGCTGATGCCGGTAACCATCGAAATGTCAGTTTCAGAAGATCTCGATGCAGATGGGGGAGATATACCTGAGGCGGCATTGGTACAGCAATGGGCCGAAAAGGCCTGCTTGTGTGACGACCAGGTTATCACCAGCGTGCAGATTGTCAGCAAGAATGAAATGCACGAACTCAATAACACGTGGCGCGGCAAGAACAGGCCGACCAATGTGCTTTCATTCCCGATGCAATCACCCGACGAAGTTGACCTGAAGATACTCGGTGATCTCGTGTTGTGTGCGTATGTGATTAACACGGAGGCCAGGCAGCAGCATAAATCCGCGCAGGCGCACTGGGCACATATGGTTGTGCATGGCATGTTGCATCTGCAGGGGTATGACCATATAGAGGAACATCAGGCTGACGAGATGGAGGCTTTGGAAATCCGTATTCTCGATCAGCTGGGTTTCGATAACCCTTACCTGGAAAACGTATTAGATGAAGCGGCTGAGTAATAAGCTGAATAACAAACAATAAAATATATGAACATTCCACGCACCAAGCCCTCGTTGTTAAACCGCATGATTTCTGCCATCCTGAAAAAAAAGGATGAGCGCACACGCTTGCTGGAGTTGCTCAAGGAAAGCCAGCACAAAGGCCTGATTGATATGGATGCCCTGATCATGATTGAAGGTGTATTCCAGGTTTCAGAGATGCGGGTCAGGGATATCATGGTGCCGCGTTCTCATATGGTGGTTATCCAGAAGGACCAGAGCATAGAGAAAATGTTGTCGATTGTGTCGTCATCAGGACATTCACGTTTCCCGGTCATCGATGAAGGCCTGGATGAGATCGTCGGTATTTTACTGGCAAAGGACCTCGCACATTACACCGATGAGGTCAGCCGAAAATCATTCGAGCTGAAAGACATACTGCGCCCTGCCGTATTCGTGCCTGAAAGCAAACGCCTGAATGTGTTGCTGAAGGATTTCCGCACAAGCCGTAACCACATGGCGGTGGTTATTGATGAATACAGTGGTGTCGCCGGGCTGGTCACGATTGAAGATGTACTGGAACAGATCGTCGGAGAGATCGATGATGAACATGATGCGGCCGATGCCATCAATATTCACCGCCATGGTTTTAATCGCTATACCCTGAAAGGCGTCACACCGATTGCGGAGTTCAATTCCTTCTTCAGCACAGAATTCAGCAATGATCAGTTCGATACCGTGGCGGGACTGATCCTCAGTGAGCTGGGCCACATGCCGGAACGCGGTGAAGAAGTCATCATCGATAACTACCAGTTCAAAATTATCAGTTCAAGCTCGAGGCGCATTAACAACCTGCAAGTCACTTTATTGCCAGAGGCAAAATCCGTATCATCAGGCGCTGCCTGATGTCGCTTAATATGTACTGATCGCGACCCGATCTGACAGTCAGTGTCAGATTAATTCAAACCCGGATTATGAGTTTATGTCAGTACAGCCAAGATTGGCGATGTAGAAAAGGCTATAAATATTTACTCTCGCAGAGGCGCAGAGAACGCAAAGAAAGATGAATAAAGCTATTGTTTCTTTTTTAAAAAGTAAATGCCACCTCTGCGTTCTCTGCGCTCCTTCGATGACCTCAGGACAGGCTTTGCGAGAAAAAGAATGTTAAAACTCCAACATAGGCTGGTTTTCCAGTTATACGAAAACCGACACCCATTGTCAGATCAAGTCTGAATGACTACGCTTAATACATTTATTTCATCGATGCTTGAAACGCATCGCTGGCCGGCGATGTTGATGAGCCTGCTGGTCGGATCATTGATGACGCTGGCATATGATCCTTTTGGCCTGAGCCTGCTGGTTTTCCCGCTACTGGCTTTTCTTCTATACCACTGGCTCAAGGCTGATGCCAAAGGCGCATTTGTTCATGTCTGGTTGTTTGCTTCAGGCGCAACCTTTACCGGCAACAGCTGGATCTTCTTCAGTCTTTACTATCATGGTGGCAGTCCGGCGATACTTGCCGTGGCGATTATCGTTTTATTGTCGGTATTCCTTGCGCTGTTTCCTGCGGTTACAGCGTATCTGTTTAACCGTTACTGCCGAGCTGCCGATTCAATCCGTTTGCTGATCGTGTTTCCAGCTGCCTGGCTTCTGGCTGAATGGTTTCGGGGTTATCTCTGGACCGGATATGCCTGGATGCAGCCCGGCTACACGCAAATTGATCTTCCATTGTCAGGCTATGCGCCGATATTTGGTAATCACGCAGTTGGAGCGCTGATTGTCGTTACTTCCGGGGCTTTGCTTGCTGCCGTGCTGAACAAGCTGTCGTGGCAAAAGGCGTTACTGGTAGTCGTGCTTATCTGGGTGACCGGATTTGCACTGAAACAGGTCAGCTGGACACAACCCGCCGGGGATAATATCGAGGTTGCGCTGATACAGGGCAATGTGCCGCAGGAACTGAAGTGGAAACGACACATGCATCGCAAAACGCTGGAGATGTATCGTGACCTGACCCTCGAGCACAGGGATGCGGATGTGATTATCTGGCCCGAGACAGCGATACCGGATTACAAGCATCGCGTACCTGCCTACCTTCTCAGCATGCGCGAGGAAATGGAGAAAAGCGATACCGACCTGTTGATGGGGCTGTTCATCAAGAACATGGATAGTGGACGCTATTACAACAGTGTGATCAACGCCAGGGGCGGAGAATACCGCAAGCGCCACCTGGTGCCGCTGGGGGAATATGTTCCATTCAGGTCGCTGATCGGTTTCGTTAATCGCTGGATTAACATCCCGATGTCGGATATCGACTCCGGTCCGGATGATCAGCCATTACTGGTCGTCGCAGGTCAACCGGTCGGCATCAGTATCTGCTTTGAAGATGCCTTTTCCAGGGACGTGCGCAGGGATTTGCCTGAGGCCACGATTCTGGTGAACATGAGTAATGATGCCTGGTTTGATGGTTCACATGAATCGCGTCAGCATCATGCGATGGCACGCATGCGGGCACTGGAGACAGGGCGATATATGTTGCGTGCGACGAATACAGGAATATCTTCTGTAATAGGGCCACAGGGTGAAGAACTAAAGGTGGCGGCGCCATTTGAACAACTGGTGCTCAGGGCTAGTGTTACACCTTTGAAAGGGCAGACGCCTTATGTCTTCTGGGGTGATGCTTTTATCCTGGTGCTGGCAGTGGTGTTGGTCGGTGCAAGCTGTTACTCGCGAAAATTTCGTGGGCGACAGGAAACCTACATGGGTTAATGATACAAAACCGCAGAGTGGTTTTGTTGTAGCGACTTGAGTCGCGAACTTGATCGCTTCATTCTTAGCTGGCGTTTTGTTTCGCCTTGTTGGCGAGTTACTTTCTTTGCTCGTGCAAAGAAAGTAACCAAAGAAACACGCCCCCGGCGCTCGTGCTTCGCATACCCTCAGCCATCTTTGCTGCCAACGGGTCGTCTCGACTCGCCGTCCGGGCTCGACGAGACTCGATTGACCATCCCTGGTCAATCGACCCTACCAGCAAAGCTGTCTTCGGCGAGCTTAAGGGGGAGCCATCTGCCCCCTTCAAGTCTGCCGAGATATTCGGCTTTGGTAGGGCCAAAAAAATAAAAAGATGGCCGACAGGGACGTCGGATTTAGCCTTGTCGAGCCCGGACGGCGAGTCAAGGCGGCCCATTGGCAAAGGCGAATGCCGAGGGAACCCGAAGGGCAGACTGATCGGGGTGCCTTTTCTTTTGGTTACTTTTCTTTGGGCATGCAAAGACAAATTCATCAGGATTGAATTTGTGCTGCGAAGCAGACCCGCAGGGCAAATCACAGGGATGTGATTTGCAACGTAACTCGCCAACAAGGCGAAACAAAAAGGCTTCCGAGTATTTCAGGATAAGATCTTGTTAACCGATGTCCTGGCGATCAATGGCCTGAAACCAAAAACACTACTGCTCCTTGAACTCGGCGCGCTTGAAGGTGTTGTGTCCACACTCGGTGCAGTCCTGGATTTGCGAGGTGGTGGTAAAGGAGACCTTGTGGCCGCAGGCATTGCACTGCAGTGTTCCCGGGCCCGTGATTTCACCTGAATAGTACTGGCTAAGTTCACGATTCTGAACCCCAAACTGTTCCAGCTCGATTCGGGTTTTATCGGCGACTGAGAGGAACAGGTCAATCAGCTTGCGTTCAATCACTTCGATGTCCAGCATCAGCCAGTCACTGAATTCGGAGCTGCTTTCCATCATATATTCGGCAGCGTCATTGATATCGCGTTTGATGAAGTTGCTGATTTCCTCGGCTTCATCCTGGGTCACATCAGTGATGTGTGTTATTTCGTCCCTGGCCATGGACATGGCCTTACTCAGTGACATTTCGTCATCTTCAGATGTTTCAAATGAAGACCTGATGGAGGCCATCATTTGATTGTATGCGTTAATCAGTCGGTTGGATGATTGATGGTTCATTTGAATCACCATGCTCCTTACAAATGTGTTTTCCGGTTTCTTTGCTAGCACCTCTAGTGTATCCTTTCAGCCGCCTGAGTTTCATTAATATTGATCAATTTTATAGACCACAGAGTTTTTTGTTGCAGAGTCATCCGACGAACTGTACTGGCCCGCATATTGCACGAAGGCGGGCGCGGGATGATTGATATCAAATGATAATATATGAAGTTACCGCAAATTTAATGGCTTTTAACTTGTTGCAGTTTGTCCTATTTGGTTTTATGAACAACCCGGCGTCGCATCTTGAACGATCCCCCTTGATCCATAGCTATGGCTATGAATCCGCGGGCGATCGTCCAACCTGCTTAGCCAGATTGCCCATAAATTCCAAATCCTTCATGCAATATGCGGGCTAGACCATCATGAGCAAAGAATACGACCATAAATCAATCGAAGCTGAAGTCCGCAACTTGTGGGAACAGCACGGTACATTTCGTGTAAACGAGGATTCTGACAAGGAGAAATTCTATTGCCTGTCGATGTTCCCGTATCCGAGCGGACGTCTGCACATGGGGCATGTGCGCAACTACACCATTGGTGATGTCATTACCCGTTTCCAGAAGATGCAGGGCAAAAATGTACTGCAGCCGATGGGCTGGGATGCATTTGGTCTGCCGGCTGAAAATGCAGCGATCAAGAACAGGGTGCCACCGGCAAAGTGGACCTACGAGAATATCGATTATATGCGTGACCAGCTCAAGCAGCTCGGCTTTGGTTATGACTGGGAGCGCGAACTCGCCACCTGTAGACCCGATTACTATCGCTGGGAACAGTGGTTGTTCACACGCCTGTTTGAAAAAGGCCTTGCCTACAAAAAAACAGCGGCAGTGAACTGGTGTCCGAATGACGAGACCGTGCTGGCCAACGAGCAGGTGGTCGACGGTCGGTGCTGGCGCTGTGATACCACGGTCGAGCGTCGTGAAATTGCACAGTGGTTCATGAAAATTACCGATTATGCTGAAGAGCTGCTCAGCGATATCGACAAACTCGATGGCTGGCCGGAGCAGGTGCGTACCATGCAGCGCAACTGGATCGGGCGCTCGGAAGGCGTTGAAATGGTCTTCGATGTAGAAGACGAAGCACCATTGACTATATATACCACGCGCCCGGATACGCTGATGGGCGTAACCTACGTGGCCGTGGCCACCGAGCATCCGCTGGCTAAGAAAGCGGCAGCGGATAATCCCGATCTACAGGCATTTATTGATTCCTGCAAGGCGGCGGGCACCGCGGAAGCCGATATCGCCACCATGGAAAAGAGAGGCATGGACACCGGCTATCAGGCCATCCATCCGATCAGCGGCGACAAGGTGCCGGTGTGGGTCGCCAACTTCGTACTGATTGAATACGGTTCCGGTGCGGTCATGTCGGTGCCGGCGCACGATACGCGTGATCATGCGTTTGCACTTGCCTATGGCATACCCATCAGGCAGGTAATCTATCCCGCCGATGGTTCTGATTTTTCTGTCGATGATGAAGCATACGTTGAAAAGGGTGTGCTGAAAAATTCGGGCGAATTCGACGGTCTCACTTCAGCGCAGGCTTTTGATGCGATCGCCGCCAAGCTGCAGTCGATCGGCAAGGGTGAGAAACAGGTCAACTTCCGTTTGCGTGACTGGGGCGTGTCGCGTCAGCGCTACTGGGGCACGCCAATCCCGATTATCAATTGTGACAGCTGTGGCGCCGTTGCCGTACCGGCCGATCAATTACCCGTCGTGCTGCCCGAAGACGTCAATTTCAGTGAAGGCATTGGTTCACCGATCAAGCACATGCCCGAATTCTATGAAACCGGGTGTCCAGCATGTGGTGGCAAGGCGCAACGTGAGACCGATACCTTCGACACATTTTTTGAATCGTCCTGGTACTACGCACGTTATGCCTGTCCGGATGCCGACAGCATGCTGGACGAGCGCGCGGATTACTGGCTGCCGGTCGACCAGTATATCGGTGGCATCGAGCATGCCGTGTTGCATTTGCTGTACGCACGCTTCTTCCACAAGCTGATGCGCGATGAAGGACTGATTAAATCGGATGAACCCTTCAGTCATTTGCTGACGCAGGGCATGGTGCTCAAAGACGGCAGCAAGATGTCAAAGTCAAAAGGCAACACGGTCGACCCGCAGGGACTGATCGATCAGTATGGTGCGGATACCGTGCGCCTGTTTACGATGTTTGCTTCACCACCCGATCAGTCGCTCGAATGGGATGATAAGGGTGTCGAAGGTGCATCGCGTTTTCTTAAACGCCTGTGGACAATTGCAATTACATCGTCCGAGCAACCCTCTGCCGTGCTGGATATAGACAGCCTGACTGAAGACCAGAAAACCGTGCGTCGTAAATTGCACGAAACCATTCGCAAGGTCAGTGACGATATCGGTCGCCGTTACACCTTCAATACTGCGATTGCCGCGATCATGGAACTGCTGAATGAGCTTTACCGTTTCGAGGATGAATCAGAGCAAGGCAAGGCTGTTATGCGCCAGGCCGTTAACACCGTCGTGCTGATGCTGTCGCCGATCGTTCCCCATATAACCCAGAAACTGTGGCAGCTGCTGGGCCATGACTCACTGATCATAGAGCAGGCGTGGCCGCAATTCGATGAGGCTGCGCTCGAGCGTGATAGCATCGAGCTGGTGGTCCAGGTCAATGGCAAGCTGCGTTCAAAAATCTATGTACCGGCGGATGCTGATAATGACGCCATAGAAAACATCGCGCTCAAGGATGAAAAAATCCAGCACAACATCCAGGACAAGACGGTGCGCAAGGTCATTGTCGTGCCCGGCCGCCTGGTGAATCTTGTGGTTGCATGATGCGTCATCTGCGAATCCTGAGCCTTGTATTTCTGGTTTGCACGCTAGCAGCATGCGGATTTCAATTGCGCGGCGCTTATAATCTGCCAGAGCACCTGTCGCCATTGTACCTGGATAAAGATTCCATGAGCCTGCTGCTATACAAGGAATTGCGCTCGACTATAAGAGCCAGTGGTGCTGAGCTCGCTGAAGATGAAGCGACTGCTGCATCCGTACTGACAATATCACGGGAACAGAAAACACGTGATGTCATCTCGGTTGATTCACTCGGCCGTGCACGTGAATACCGTCTCATCTACCGTTTCACATTCACATTGCAGGCATCTGGAGATGCGGTCATCGATAAAAGCAATATACAGCTCACCCGCAATTTGCTGTTTAACCCTGAAGCGGTACTGGGTGTCGCCGAGGAAACAGAAAACATCTACAGGGACATGGTTCGCGATGGCACGGGCCTGGTTCTGCTAAGGCTGCAAGCCCTGGAATAGTGTCTATTGATGAATGTTCGCCCTGACCAGTTAGCTGACGTTCTCAACAGGCAGCTTCACCCGGTGTACATGATCAGTGGTGATGAGCCGTTGCAAGTGATGGAATCATCAGACAGGGTGCGCGCCGCTTGCCGCCAGCAGGACTATACAGAGCGTGAAGTATTCGATGTCGACACCAGTTTCGACTGGCAGCTGCTCAAGGATGAGGCCAACAGCCTGTCGCTGTTTTCCAGTCGCCGCATTCTGGATTTGCGCATTCCATCGGGAAAGCCGGGCAGGGAAGGTGGGCAGGCATTGAAAGAGTATGCGGCCAATCCGCCGGAAGATACGGTGTTGCTGATTACATCCGGCAGGCTCGAAGCGGCACAGAAAAAAAGCGCCTGGTTCAAGGCACTGGACCAGGCGGGTGTGGTGATGCAATGCTGGCCGATAGGGCCGGACCGGTTGCCTGCCTGGATCAAGCAGCGCTTTCAAAGCGGGGGCATGCAGGCCAGCAGGGAAGTCATCGATTATGTATGTCAGCGTGTCGAAGGCAACCTGCTCGCAGCCGCACAGGAAATCGACAAGCTGAACCTGCTGGTCGGGCCGGGTGCCGTCGATATCGACAGTGTGCGTGAAGCCGTGGCCGACAGTTCCAGGTTCAGCGTGTTTGAGCTTGCCGACAGCGCGCTGGCCGGGGACCAGGTGCGTGTTATGCGAATACTGCATGGCCTGCATGCAGAAGGCATCGAACCCATCCTGGTAACGTGGTCGCTGGCGAAGGATATCCGCCTGCTCGCAGCCGTATCTGCGAAGCGGGATTCAGCAGATTATGCATTGAAACAGGCGGGTGTCTGGCAGAACAGGCTGCCATTGTACAAATCCTGTCTTGCAAGGCACTCAACCGACCGATTCAATCGCTTGCTGCAACGCTGCGCGAAGATCGACGGCATAACCAAGGGCCAGCAGCCGGGTAACGTGTGGGATGAGTTGCAGACGCTGGGTTATTTGCTTGCAGGCAAGCAGTAACTGGGTTCTAGTGACCGGGATCCAGGAGAGAAGAAAAAAATATTGCAACGGCGCCTCATAGCTAAAAAAACGCCGTCACAATATAGTTCCCTTTTAATAAAAAGAGTTTCCGGCTGGAAACCCCGGGATCCGGCAGGATGTGGCAACGCCGGATCCAGACTCCTGCTGAGACGCAGTGCGCGTATATTAGTTAAGGCTTATATGCCTGTCAAATTAAACAGACCATAAAAACACTCTTGTTTTGTCGGTTTTTATTACAAATGCTTACATGGTAACTTATTGAATCAATTGGGATAAATGTAATGTTGCTTGTGTATTCATCTCGAGAATTGGATTTTTAAGAAACATGAATCTCGCTACGGATTCGAGTGATTTATGTTAAGTGTCTGAAATATATATAGAGAAAATATTCTGATCCCATGCAGCAATGAAAAATGATGTCGAGAGTCTTTACATTGACACTATCAAGCAGGCAGGTTTACGTGTCATTTGAAAACATTTTATCCATAACTCAATGCATGAAATATACTTAAGCTATTGATATGTATATGGCTAAAGGAGACATGGCATGCACATTGCTTATATTCAGCATAGTAGAAACACATTAATTGATTTAAAGACGTACTGGAGTTAACAATGTTTAGAAAAGGTCTTATTTTAGTCGTACCCGTGTTATTCGGTTTTGCCGGAACAGGTCATGCTGCCACATGTGCTGTCACTGATGTGACATTAGGCGGAATGGATGCTACCAGCTGTGGTGCCGGTTCAACCACGAATGACACCACTGGAATGCCCGTCTCTGAATGGCAGGTTAATCTCGATAGCGCCGGTGGTTACAACACATGGGCATTTTTCGAGAAGGAAGAAGAGCCTACTTTAGATAATCCGGATGGCCATGATGGCAATACCACTTCCATTGGCCTGTCGAGTTCTGCAATCGGCGATGGTATAAACACGGGTACTTTCTCGTTGAACGCGTCCGATCCGCTGCTGATCGTACTCAAGTCTAACACCTTTGATTACCAGTGGTACCTGTTCGAAGACAAAACTGGATTCTTGGAAGGTACCTGGGATGCATCCATCGTGTTCGAGGGAAAAGACCTGTCCCATATCACTGCCTACACGGTAGTACCGGTCCCCGCGGCTGTCTGGTTGTTCGGTTCCGGCCTGCTGGGCCTGGTTGGCATAGCTCGCAGAAAACGCGCATAAGCTGAACCAGTAATAGCATGTAAAAAACGGCCCAAGCGGGCCGTTTTTTTTGCCTCGAAAACTTCACCCCTGATCCGATATAATGGCGCCATCTAACGATTTGTTTAACAAGACTGTGTATGAGTGCAAGTTATGAGTGCCAAGGCTGAGCTGGTGCAGATGGATGTGAAAGCTTACATGAAAGACGTCGGCCTGCGTGCCCGTGCAGCCGCGCGTGATATCGGCAAGGCGGATAGCGGGGCCAAAAATGCGGCCCTGATCGCGATCGCCGATCGTATCGATGCAGCTGCTGAAAAGCTGAAAAAGGAAAACAGCAAGGACCTGGAGGCGGGCGCGGCCAAAGGCCTCGATGCAGCATTGCTTGACCGGCTCGAGCTTAGCGATGCGCGCATTGCTGCCATGTCCGAAGGTTTGCGCCAGATTGCGGCACTGCAGGACCCGATCGGCGAGATCACCGACCTGGCCTACCGTCCTTCAGGCATACAGGTGGGGCGCATGCGCGTGCCGCTGGGCGTTATCGGCATCATCTAC